>DJDY01000198.1:0-4748 GCA_002435585.1 Lachnospira sp. UBA5912 | reverse complement strand
GATATATATTATCTTTAAGCCGTTCGATTAGTTTTATAATCATAATCAATAGTTATAATAACCTTTCAACCAACTGTAATAAAATACCAAAAGCAATATTATCCTACAAAGTTCTGCAAGGATGCTTGGAAGTGATATTCAACTATGACCTACTCACACCGGCTTTCACCCTCCCGGCTCGCTATAGCTTTCTTTCATAATCTACTGTCTTCGTCATCGCAGATAATGTGATTGTATATAATTGACCTGCAAATGTCAATAATTAAGCTGGATTATTTTCCGCATTTTTCTATGATACAACTATGTTTCTTTGTTTTCTTATCATAATTAATCCCAACAAGCATTATATTGCCTGTATATTTCCTGACTGTTTCAGGATAATTCTTCTCTTTTATCTGGTTAATGGCAGTAATCGCATCTTTGTTCCATTTCAACTCAATAATCAATGCCGGATAACTTCCTATATATTCAGGCTTTGGCAATAATACTATATCTGCAAAGCCCCTGCCTGTCGGCATTTCTCTTACTGGCTTGAAATAATACTGCATAGCACTTAAATACGCCAGCGATAATACACAGCTTAATGAATTCTCATTATTGTACTGGATAGCCGATGTATATTCTGTATGAACATTTTCAATATAATCTGCCACCATATCCTCATCACCATCAAGTGTTGCATCTATTATTTCCTGCGACTGCTTCTGAAATGCGATTAATTCATTCCACTCCGTTTTTCTTGTCGCAAGAATGAATTCCTGACGGATTTCTTCATTTGGAATATATGCCATCTGATATTTACTGTCATATGCCAGATATCCAAGATGAATAAGCAATGTCAGCACATCATCTTTGCCTGCAAAGCTTACCATATCATTTTGAAATGAATTGACATCAACATTTATTGAAGCACCTGCTATCATTTCTATTATTGCAGTCTTTAAACCGTCAAAATTCATATTAATCAATGGAATAATAGCCTCATATGTTCCTGTTTCCGACCAGTAGCTGCGATACTCACCCCACAGCATAACGTTAACTACTGCCTTAGGATTATATATGTGACAGTTTCCAAGCTTATAGCCGTCATACCAGCTTTTTACCTTATCGTAATCCCTTCCAAATCTTTCACACAAGCCCTTTACCTCTTCTTCGGTAAAGCCTATATATTTATCCAAAACCTTTGCACTTATCATCGTGTATTCATCAAAATTGTTAAGTGCCGGCTGTGTCTTTATTCTCTTTATTGGAAGAATTCCCGTAAGATACGCCAGTTGTATGAACTTTGCAGGCTCACTTCCCTTAAACATACCTCTTAAGAAATTAATGTATTCCTCCTGAACAGCATTATTAGCTGCTTCATCACGGATAAGCACATCCCACTCATCTATTATTACAATGAATTTAATACCCATACTCTTGTTAACAAGCGACATAGCCCCATATGCTGTCCTTGTAGAATTAAGGTCAGCCTCAGGATAATTTTCCTTTAACTCATCTATAATCTGCTCATTAATATAAGACACTGTCTTATTCGGTGAACCGGCGTCCATCATACACCACTGTACATCAAAATGTATTACATCATATTTATTAAGATTGTCCTTATATGACGGACTTTTACTTATCTCCAGCTTGTTAAAAAGTTCTTCTGAATTACAGCCTTTGCTATAATATGCAACAAGCATATCTGCTGTAACCGACTTTCCAAATCTTCTTGGACGGCTATTGCATATAAATGCCTGATTAGTGTTAAGCACTCTGTTAGTATATTCTATAAGTCCCGACTTATCTACATATATTTCAGAATTAAGTGACATCTGAAATGCACTGTTATCTGTATTAACAAATCTCCCCATAACTGATTATCCCCCTTTCGACCTGATTTTCTTAAACCGCATATATGCTGGTACATCTCTTTGTTATTCTATCATAAACATTTTGTATTTACCACAAGCAGCTGATAGCATAACATTTGTGAAATATTAATTATGAACTAAAAAATGGGTCTGTAGCAGTGTACTGTGACAGATTATTAGTTGAAGTATTCGCAGAACTTTCACATTCTCTATATTTCCACCACCGGAAATCTCATCTCAACAATAAACTCATTCCCCTCTATCCTTGCACTTATATCCCCATTCATACGCTTTACAAGCTCTTTGGCAATAGAAAGCCCTAGCCCTGTTGACGTTCTGCCCCTTGCCACGTCCGCTTTGTAAAAACGCTCAAATACATGGCTTAAGTCAATATTCTCAGGATGTCTGGTGTAATTACTGATTTTAAGCTGTGCCTGATTATCATAACTTTCAAGCTCAATACTTATATTCTTTTCCCCGTGGTCAAGTCCATTTTTTATTACATTCTGGATAATGCGCCGCAGCCCCTGCTTATTGCCCGATATATACAGCATCTGCTCAGTAATCCTGATATCCGGCTGAATATCAAGCTTCACCCACTCGTCATAATAAGAAAATACCGTTTCCTTAAGAATTCTGTTGATACAGCAGGACGTAAGCTCCAGATTATATGACTCATTTTTCAGCTTCGTAAATGTAAAAAGCTCTTCAAGCATTTCATTAAGGCTGTGAATCCTTTCGCTGATTATATTAAGGTACCGCTTCTCATCATCCCTGTTATCACACTCTTCTATAAGCTGGAAATACCCATCCAGTGAAGTAAGCGGTGTCCTTATATCGTGTGAAAGATTAGTGTAAGTTTCCACTATCAGTTCCTCTTTCTTCTTGTAATCACGCTTTTCCTTTTTGCGCAGGTCAAGAAGCTCATTTAACTTGTCCGCAAGCTGCCCTATTCCGCCAATATCTATTTCACTCTGGATAAGCATATTACTGTCGTGCTCCATAAGAAACGACAACTGGCGGCAGATGTCTTTAATCTGCCGCTGGTATCGCCACATAATAAATGCCTGTATAATAATTATTACCGCTAATATCCCAATAATAATCTTCATCCGTTAAATATCCCTTTTCTGAAAAATGTAACTGCTTAATGTCAGCATTATAACAATAAATGCGGCTGCCACGCAAATTGAACTTACCACATCATTTGTACTTACATTCATAGAAAGCATCGTCATTTTTCCAGTTATTGTGTACTTATATATATCAAAATTATGAATTCCTATTTTATATATGGCATAGCTGATAAGGTCATATATAATACTCATCATATTCATTGTAAGACACACTGACAATGTCATACTGACAACATTATTCTTAATGATAACCGCCATCGCCACACATATTAACACAAATGCATAATGAAGTACCAGTTGTGTCAGGAAATATGGCACAATCACTTTCCAATCGCCCCATACGACACTTTTAAATACAATCATATTTGCCGCTGCCTGAAATAAAAATATTCCTGCAAGAGTAATTACTGTAAATAAAGCCAGTGCGACTGCCTTTGAAACAACTAATACGCCCCTTCTTGGTACCTGTCCACCAATATTCTTAATATAACCGCTTTTAATATCTGCTGTTGAAAACATAACCGCAAATATTATAAGAAACAACGCATAAAATCTTCCCTGTGCATTAGAGAAGAAAACATCAAACACTGTAACCATCTTACCCGGTTCGGTAGGCAGATTTACTGTCATTCCCAAGTTGATATCATCGTTTTCCTGTTGTGAGGTCTGCTCTTCTTTACTGGCATTTTCAGCAATATCCGTCTTATCTTGTTCTATTGTCTGCTCACCACTATTTTCATTTTCTTCCTGCGCAGATAATCCTTCTTTACCGACATCAGTCTTCACTGTCTGCTCCTGCTGCTCTTCCCATTCCTTATTAACCGCATCATAGTCTATTTTCGTAAGAAATGAAGTAAATAATACCATAGCAAGCAATATAATCCATATTACATACAGACTTTTTGTATGAAACATTCTATATACATCCATTTTTATCATATTAAGCACGATTATCACCTCCTGTAAGCTTTAAGAAATAATTCTCAAGTTCTTCACTTGTAATAGATATTCCTCTGACTGGAATTCCCGCCTTTGCAAGCGCCATATTCAAATCAGCACTTTCGCCTAATCTTTCAAAAATATAAATATGCTCCTTATCTATTACCTGATAATTACTAAAGCCCATAGAGTCAAGCACTGGAATTGCCTGCTTTGGATTGTCCAGCGTAAGCTCCATTCTCTCACCGCATCTTTTCATAAGCTCATCTCTTGTAAGCTCCTGCAAAAGGCTTCCGTTATGGATAATGCCATAATCAGTAGCAATCTTTGATAACTCCTCTAATATATGGCTTGAAATGCATATTGTCATGCCACGCTCTTTTTGCAGCTTCTGTATTGTTTCACGGACTTCCACTATTCCCTGTGGGTCAAGTCCGTTAATCGGCTCATCAAGAATAAGCAGGTCAGGCTCTCCAACAAGCGCAAGACCAATTCCTAACCTCTGCTTCATACCAAGTGAAAAATGTTTTGTCTTTTTATTTCCGACATTATCAAGACCAACTGTCTTTAATATCTCTTCTATGTATCCTTTTTTCTTAATTCCAAACAGCTTACATTTTATGTTCAGATTGTCATATGCTGACATATTGCCATAAAGTCCGGGCGCTTCTATAAGACAGCCTACTCTTGAACGCACCTTCTGCAAGTCCTTTCCCTCATACCCAAACATTGCTATTTCACCATAAGACGGCGTTGACAGACCACTAATCATCTTAAGACAGGTCGTCTTTCCTGCACCATTTCTTCCTATAAA
>DJDY01000041.1:523-16073 GCA_002435585.1 Lachnospira sp. UBA5912 | reverse complement strand
GGCAGGTCTGTTACACCTGCCATTGGTCCTAAGGCTATGGGAGTTTTTATATTAACTGAACCTATATTCATATCAACTTTATAGCCTTTCATTCTTATTCTTTTAATTTTTTCAATAAATGAACATTCTATAAATGAACAAATACAGAAAAGTATACAGAATTACTCATTTATAGCTTGTTTCTTATAATTTTATAATGCAAGTGCCAAAAGTGAAAAATATTGTTTCTATCTGTTGTAAAATACTTTCTACTTTCGACACCCACTTTATCTGATAATTATTATTAATATTCTTTAAGGTAATATGGCTTACAACTATTAAATTATCAGCCGTCAAGTCCTAAGAAAAACACTTTATAAAACATTTCCAGAGATTCCAACAACTCTCTTTTCTCATACTGGTTCTTCTTAACAAGAAGACCACATGCTATCTCGTCATATAAAAGGTCTCCCTCGTCTGCTGTTGACTTAAACAACAATGTTCCATCCTCATCGAACTCAAGATCAAGTATGCCGCCAACTTCTTCTGTGAATAACACGCACATAATCTTCAGCTCATTTTTAATATCCTCCGGAAGCCTGTCAAAATCCGGATTAAAATAGTATTTCTTCTCATAAGAATTCGAAGCACATAATACTACATTCTCATCATTATCATACATATCCGTATAATCCTCTCACCGAGACCTCACCAGCTCTTATGGCAGTCTCACATCCATCCTCTGTTTTTATAATAAGTTCTCCTTCCTTATTGATTCCAAGAGCCTCACCAATAAGTTCCTTATTTGCATATATCGCCTTTACTGTTCTTCCTTTGTTAATAAGCAGTTCGTTATATCTATCTATCAGAAGAGTAAGATCCTGTGTCTTTAAGAATTCTTCATAGTACTTCTTAAAACTACGTGAAAATGCAGCTATTATGTTGCTTCTCTTAACTTTCTTTCCCGTTTCAAGATATATAGATGTTGCCATATCCTTTATAGACTCATCAAAATCTGTTGTGTTAACATTAATTCCGATACCTATAACCACATAATGTATACGCTCCATCTCTGCACTCATCTCGGTGAGGGTTCCGCTTATCTTCTTGTTATTAAGAACTATGTCATTGGGCCATTTGACAAAACATCTGGCATCCTGAACCTCTTTATTGATAGCCTCAACCATGGCAACTGCAAGCACAAGTGTAAGCATAGATGCACTCTCCGGACTAATATCCGGTCTTAAAAGAAGACTCATCCATATACCGCTTCCTGCTGGTGATACCCATGTTCTGCCTCTTCTCCCACGTCCACCTGTCTGGCACTCAGCTACGAAAAGTGTACCATCTGGCGCATTCTTTTCTGCTGCAAGCTTCGCCTGGTTATTAGTAGAATCAGTCTCTTCAAAATACCTGATATGCTGACATATTCCCTGCATATTTCCATTATCGTCAAGCAAAAGGCTCTCTATCTCAGAAGCCGTTATTATATCAGGATATTCTATAATTCTGTAACCTTTATTCTGAACAGAATCTATCACATATCCTTCTTCCTTTAACTGGTTAATAACTTTCCACACAGCTGTTCTTGATACTCCAAATGTCTCACACAGCTGCTGACCTGACACATAGCCATCTGCACACCTTAGCAGATGTAATATTTCTGATTTCATATATTTATACCACCTGAATCTGCTGCAATCTCTTAAACATTCTATAAAACGATAAGTGCAGTGACAACTGTCATAACTGCAAGCATTACTGCAACAACTGCAACTATAAGACCTGACACTTTATTACCATTAATAAAATGCTTAACAGATGTAAGTGCATTAACTATTGTTCCAAGAAGAAACTCTATAGGAAAAAGTATTCCGCTTCTGCTTCTTAAAAACAGGACAATAATAAATATTACTGTAGCTGCAACTGTAAGAACAATATTTGTGTAGTCTATAATCATCTTTGTCTTTTTGTATGAACCACTTGTTGTATAATACATATTACTCCTCATTTCCGCACATGTTTTTAACATATCGGGCTTGTGTCAAATGTGCGCAGGCACAAATCCCGCGTGTAATAATCTATTCCTAGTATGCACCAAGTGTAGCTGCCATAACTGCCTTTATTGTATGCATACGATTCTCGGCCTCATCAAACACAACTGACTGTTCTGACTCAAACACCTCATCTGTAACTTCCATCTCATCAAGGCCAAACTTATCGTGTATTTCCTTTCCGATAGTTGTCTTAAGATCATGGAAGGCTGGAAGGCAGTGCATAAATATAGCATTCTTATCTGCATTATCCATAACTTTTTTGTTAACCTGATATGGAAGTAATGCTTTGATTCTTTCATTCCATACTTCATCAGGCTCTCCCATAGATACCCAAACATCTGTATAAAGTACCTCTGCTCCCTTAGTACCTTCTTCTACATTTTCTGTAAGTGTTACTGAGCCACCGCTTTCCTTAGCCCATTCCTTGCACTGGTTAACAAGCTCTTCATTAGGGAAATATTCCTTAGCTGTACATGCTGTAAAATGTAATCCTAACTTAGAACATACTATCATGAGTGAATTACCCATGTTATATCTTGCATCACCCATGTATACAAACTTAACACCCTTTAATCTGCCAAGCTTTTCCTTTATTGTAAGCATATCTGCAAGCATCTGTGTTGGATGATATTCATTAGTAAGTCCATTCCATACAGGAACTGATGAATACTTAGCAAGGTCTTCTACTATTTCCTGTCCAAAACCTCTATATTCAATACCTTCAAACATAGTGCAAAGAACTCTTGCAGTATCTGCTATACTTTCCTTCTTTCCTATCTGTGAACCCTTAGGGTCAAGATATGTAACTCCCATACCAAGGTCATGTGCTGCTACCTCGAACGAACATCTTGTACGTGTACTTGTCTTTTCGAATATAAGTGCAACATTCTTTCCAAGAAGTGGCTGTTCAACAACACCATCCTTTTTCATCTTCTTAAGCTTTGCTGCAAGCTCTATAAGATATTCTATCTCCTCTGGTGTATAGTCCTTTAATGTTAAAAAATCCCTGCCTTTAAGATTCATAATATTCTCCATTTCTGCGCACACTTCTTTGTAACTTACCTGTTATGCATAATGAATCTGTGATATGTACGCCCAAACACAAATTCTGCGTAAAACATGGAATATATTTTATCGCATTTGTTTTATAAATACAAGTATTAACATATGTAACAAAATGTGGTGAAATGTGGTGACAAAATGTGGATTATAAGACAGAATACACATAACAAAATACATAAAATTTTCAAAACATATTAAAAACAAATCATAGAAATATCTTAATTACCAAGATATATTTCATAAATATATAAAATGAAAATATGTAAGAAGTTAAAATATATAAAACATGTAAAAAGTCAGAAAAACCATACACGCTGACATCTGCCATCATGTATGGTTCATTCTATAAGTTTAATTCTATTCGGTGAAAGCGTAAGTTATCATTCTTACACTAATGATTAAACTGTTTCTGCCATAATTATTATTCTTAATCAGTCTAGTCAAATTAAACATGATATATAATCATGGCATCTTATGTTATTCTTAATTCTAGTGAAATACATGATTCCCTATGATAACATAGCTGGACATAGATGACATATTCGCTACAGATATCATTCTGAATGATGTGTATCCGCCGATATTGTTATGTCCTGATAATGCCTCAACTGCAGCGTTCATACATTCCTGTGAACGTAATCCACTGTTGATTCTGCTCTGGAACTTCGCTGATGGACTACCTGCTCCATCTGACACTCCAGAGAACTGGGATTTCTGATATATTACACCAGATATTGAGTTAGGGTATGCAGAGCTTCTTACTCTGTTTAATACCACATTAGCTACTGCAAGCTTACCTTCGTATGGCTCGCCGTTAGCCTCCCAGTCAATGATACATGCAAGAAGATATAATTCTTCATCACTCACGCTCATCGTAGGATTATATGTTATATCTGTTCCAGATATAGTGTTTGATATAATCGACTGTACTTTGGCCTCTTCAGCTTTTCTTGCTGCTTCAGCCTCGGCTGCGATTCTTTCTTCTTCGGCTATCCTTGCTGCTTCTTCTTCAGCTTCCTTAGCCTCTGCTTCTTCAAGTGTGTATCCTGTAAGGATGTCTCCTTCACCTAATGAAGCTTCAATCGCATCTGCTTCCTGACCAAACAGGAGAGCTGCCGTTTTAGTATAACCTTCACAATTACCAGAGCTTATCTTAGTCCATCCTTCACTTATCTCTAACACATCTACCTCTGTGTTCCTGTAAAGTCGTCCGACAATCTCTGAATCTGAACCCTTTCCCTGATATACATCAAGGTATGGATCTGTAATCGCAAGCGCTTTGTCATGCATCTGGCCTTTTGTTTCTTCCTGTACTGTTAATACTGTTTCTTCAACATTGGCTGCGTATGATGCAACTCTGATCTCGGTATCAGTAATTGTACTTTCGTGTTGCTCATAGGTAGGTTTCGCGTCTGTTACTTTTGGAAGCACCGGCATCATCATCACTACCAGTGTAGCTCCTAAACAACAAGCAGCTTTGCTACTTCTAAGTTTCATAAAGTTTTTCCCTTTCCGGCACAAGTTGTTTAATGCGCCTACAAAATGTTACAGAATTGTTACATTTTGTTACGAAAGTATAATAGCAAAGTTAAGCTGTTTTGTCAAATTTGTTACAAAAAACCGCAGAAGCACGTACTTCTGCGGTTTACAGGCAATATTATCCAGTTTACAATTATAAAATGTTTATTAAGTTAAGTGTATATTGTTGTAATAAAATGTTGAAATTTTACAGATTAATCATCATTCAAGATCTTTCACCAACTTATGAATAAGCTCATGTTTACTTAAAACTTTTGCCAATGACATCGTATAATTGGTGAATTACAACCGCTGTCTTACTGCCTCATATGTCAATATAGTACATGCTATGGCAGCATTAAGCGATTCTACTTTTCCCTGCATAGGAATCCTTACTAATTCATCTGCCTTATACGTAAGCTTATCTGTAAGTCCGTTTCCCTCGTTTCCAATCATAAATGCTGTTGGCTGTGTATAATCTTTCTTGTTGTAGTTATCAGTACCCTTAAGGTGCGCTGCATATACTTTCACGCCCTTTTGCTTACATTCTTCCACTGCCTCACACATATCATCCACATATATAACTGGAACACGATATAATGAGCCCATAGTTGAACGAATGGTCTTAGGATTATATATATCTACTGTGTTGCTGCTCATAATAACGCCCGTAACACCAGCTCCCTCTGCCATTCTTATAATTGTACCAAGATTGCCCGGATCCTGGAGATTCTCCAATATAAGCAGTAATGGCTGTTTTTTATCATCTTTGCTATCTGAACAGTTATCTTTTTCAAACATATCTTCTATGCATACACCCGACATCTTAACTACAGCCATTATTCCCTGTGGTGTCTGTGTGTCCGACATACGGATAAACACATTATCTGACACAACCTCCAGCACGTCTTTTCCCAAAGCTTCATAATTCATTTTATCAAGGAATTCTTCATTGTCAGCCTTAAATGTTTCGGATATGTATACCTTTACAAGCCTCTCTTTTGGTGCTTCTGACACCATCTTTATGCCCTCAACAACAAACTGCCTTTCTTCCCTTCTTAGCTTTGACTTCTTCTGCAGGTTCACTATATGCTTAACCTGAGAACTGCTTGTACTTGTAATCATTATATCTTACCTGCCAGTTTTCATATATTTCTGGCATTTCCTTTCCTATTAATCTTAAAAATAGGCGGTCACCTGCTATCCACAGATACCCGCCTGTTATGTTATATACTATATTAACTCTAATCTTACAGCTAATCCATCACATTGATATATAATATATGTGTAACGATATCATCTAACATAAATTCAGAATCACGATAAGATTAGTTAGACAGCATTGAGCTTATATTGAACTCATACTCGCTTATATCCTTAGTCATGGCAAGTGCTTCATCAATATCATAATCAACAAACTTACCATTCTTGTAAGCAACAAGTCTGTTACTCTTACCTGCAACTAAAAGGTCTACAGCATATGACCCCATAATAGATGCATACATCCTGTCCTTACATGTAGGTGAGCCACCTCTCTGCATATATCCAAGAATAGTTGCTCTTGTTTCTATACCTGTCGCAGCCTCTATTCTTCTTGCCATACCAGTTGAATGTCCGATACCCTCTGCATTGATGATAAGGTGATGCTTCTTCCCCTTCTTTCTTCCATCTATGATGTGGTTGATAATAGCCTGTTCATCACCATCATATCTTTCTGGAAGAAGAATATCTTCTGCACCATTCGCAATGCCACACCAGAGTGCAATATAACCTGCATTACGTCCCATAACCTCAATAATGCTGCATCTTTCATGTGATGTTGAAGTATCTCGTATCTTATCTATAGCCTGCATAGCTGTATTAACAGCTGTATCAAAACCAATAGTATAATCTGTGCATGCTATATCAAGGTCAATAGTTCCTGGTAATCCGATAGTGTTAACACCAGCATCTGCAAGCTTCTGCGCACCCCTGAATGAACCATCACCACCGATAACTACCATGCCATCTATACCATGCTTCTTACATACCTCTGCTGCCTTCTTCTGTCCTTCTTCTGTCATGAATTCAAGACATCTTGCTGTATAAAGAATCGTACCACCTCTCTGGATGATATCTGACACGCTCTTTTTATCCATATCAATAATCTCATCATTGATAAGACCATTGTAACCTTTCTGTATTCCTTTTACCTTAAGTCCTTTGTTGATAGCCGTTCTTACTACAGCTCTTATCGCAGGATTCATACCAGGGGCATCGCCACCGCTTGTTAACACACCAATTGTCTTAATTTCTTTAGCCATATATATTTCCCCTTTCATCTAAAGTCTATGACCTTTCATCGTAAAAGATATATTGTCCTTATAAATATTTTAATACTACTGCCATTAATAGTACCACAAAATCCAAAAATAATATATTGTTTTACAAAAAATTTATCATAATTTATGTTGTAGTCACATTCTTTTTGCCATACATAGCCTGAAGTTTCTGTATAAGCTCTGAATCAACCCCGATAGTTCTGTTAGCAGGAAGTGAGAGTCTTTTATTTTCTTTGGTACAATATATTACAACTGTATCTTTTCCATCTGAATCATATAATATTCCATATAATTCATCCTTCTTTTCCTCATATTCTGCCAGACTTGTGAATCTTATCCACAACTTTCTTGGGATACTTGCAAAGTCAACAACCTTATCACATATAAGCTTGGCATTTTCATCAGCATTTGCCTGGACTCTTCCTGTAACAAACACCTTTTCAGCATGGTCTATAACAACCCGGTTAGCTGTGAAACTGTTAGGAAACACAACTACCTCAACTGTTCCAACAACATCCTCAACTGTAAGAAACGCCATAAGCTGTCCTTTCTTAGTTGTCTTAATAGTCTTTTCAGTTATTATTCCTCCTATAGTTGCAATAGCTCCGTCCTTTGCCTTAGTCTCTCCTAGTTCATCATCCACTTCAAAATCTGATGATACATTTGTTATATATTTGTTAACCATGCCGGTGTATTCATCAAGCGGATGACCACTTACATACACTCCAAGAATCTCCTTTTCATAGCCCAAAAGTTCTTCCTTCGTGTACTCTGCCACATCCGGGATTCTTATCTCAAAGGCCTTCTTGTCATCCTCTGCTGCAAAATCAAATAGTGACATCTGTCCTGACATGGAATCCTTATTCTGCTTTATGGCATTATCGAGCATGCTTTCTGATACTATCATCATGGACTTTCTTGTATGTCCAAATGTATCAAATGCACCTGCCTTGACAAAATTCTCAACTGCACGTTTATTAAGCACTGGTGACATCTTTGTAACAAAGTCCTGCATGGAAGTAAATCTGCCGTTTTCATTACGTTCTTTAAGAATTGCCTGTATGGTTGGTCTTCCTAGTGACTTAATCGCCGCCATGGCAAATCTTATCTTTCCATCTTCTACTGAAAACTCCATCTGTGATTCGTTGACATCAGGAGGAAGGATGGATATATTCATCTGCTTGCAGGCATATATATATCCTGCCACCTTTGAAGTGTTATCAATAACAGATGTCATAAGTGCCGCCATAAACTCTACAGGATAATATGTCTTAAGATAAGCTGTCTGGAATGATACAACCGCATAACATGCGGCATGTGACTTATTAAATGCATACTTGGCAAAGTCTATCATTTCATCATATATCTTACCTGCAACCTTCTCATCTATACCATTATTAACACAGCCCTTAACGCCTTCCTCCTTATTACCATATATAAAGTTCTTGCGCTCCTGCTCCATAACGTATGCCTTTTTCTTAGACATCGCACGTCTTACAAGGTCACTTCGTCCCCACGAATAACCGGCGAGATCACGTACTATCTGCATAACCTGCTCCTGATATACTATACATCCGTAGGTTGGCTTAAGTATAGCCTCAAGCTGTGGGCATTCATAAGTTACGCTTTCCTGATTATTCTTACCTTTTATATACTGTGGAATAAAATCCATAGGACCTGGTCTGTACAGTGATATTCCGGCTATAAGGTCTTCTAACGACCTTGGTTTTAATTCTTTCATGAATGATTTCATACCAGCACTTTCAAGCTGGAATATGCCATCACATTTGCCAGTGCTTATAGCATCAAACACACCTTTATCAGAATAATCTATATTGTTAATAGAAAAGGTGCTGTTATGCTTTTTAATAAGATTCTCAGCATCCTTTATGACTGTAAGTGTTCTAAGTCCAAGGAAATCCATCTTAAGAAGTCCCAGTTCTTCAAGTGTTGTCATGACAAACTGGGCAACCACCGCACCATCTGAGCCTGTTGATAACGGAACATAGTCCTCAACTGGCTTTCCACATATAAGAACGCCGGCTGCATGCATGGATGCATGTCGTGGAAGGCCTTCAAGTCTCTTACTCTTATCTATAAGATCCCTTACAACCTCATTATTCTCATACTCGCTCTTAAGGTCAGGATTCTCTGCTATGGCTTTATCTATAGTTATACCTATCTCTCTTGGCACCATCTTTGCTATATTATCAACCATGGCATAAGGAAGGTCTAATACTCTTCCAACATCCTTTATAACAGCTCTTGCTGCCATAGTACCGAATGTTACTATCTGCGAAACGCAGTCCTTGCCATACTTCTCAACAACATAATCTATAACCTCCTGCCTTCTCTCATAACAGAAGTCCACATCAATATCTGGCATGGATACACGCTCAGGGTTTAAGAACCTCTCAAAGATAAGTCCATACTTAATAGGATCAAGATCCGTTATCTCAAGACAGTAAGATACTATACTACCCGCTGCCGAACCTCTTCCCGGACCTACTGGTATATCATGTCTTTTCGCAAAATTAATATAATCCCATACTATAAGAAAATAATCCACATATCCCATAGAATAGATAACCGAAAGCTCATAAGACAGTCTTTGGAATATATTGTTGGTATCCTCTGCTATCTTTATAACAACATCTTTTCTATCCTCTACAGACTCTTCCTGTGCCTTTTTTACGAACTCTTCAACAGATATACCGGATGCCTGGTCAGGATATCTTTTCTTAAGTCCCTCATAGCACAGATAGTTAAGATATGTCCATGATGTATATCCTTCCGGCACTGCAAACTTAGGAAGCTTTGTTACACCAAACTCTATCTCTACATTACATCTTTGTGCTATTTTTTCAGTATTAGCAATAGCCTGTGGTGCATACTTAAAAAGTTCTTTCATCTCCTCTGGCGACTTAAGATAGTACTGTCCACCTGTATAACGCATTCTATTCTCATCGGTAACCTTTTTTCCAGTCTGTATACATAACAGAATGTCATGTGCATCCGCATCATCTGCATATGTATAATGCACATCATTAGTACATATAAGTTCTATACCTGTTTCCTCTGACATCCTTAAAAGCTGTGGATTAACATACTGCTGCTCTGCTATGCCATGATCCTGAAGCTCAAGAAAGAAATTATCCTTTCCGAATATTTCCTGATAATTAAGAGCGGTTTTTTTCGCTTCTTCATACATGCCTCTTGCTAAGTATCTCTGAACCTCCCCGGCAAGGCAGGCACTTGTAGCTATAATACCTTCATGAAACTCTCTTAGAATCTCTTTATCTACTCGTGGCTTGTAGTAGAAGCCTTCTGTAAAACCTCTTGAAACTATCTTCATAAGGTTGTGATAACCCGTATTATTCTTAGCAAGCAGTACAAGATGGTTGTACTTATCCTCACCCGTTCCTGCTTCTTTATCGAATCTTGAACCTGGCGCTACATACACCTCACATCCAAGAATAGGCTTGATGCCTGCATCCTTAGCCGCCCGATAGAAATCTATAACACCATACATAACCCCGTGGTCAGTTATCGCAAGACTATCCATACCAAGCTCTGCTGCACGCTTGGTTATCTCCTTAATCTTACTTGAACCATCTAACAGGGAATATTCTGTATGGACATGTAAATGTGTAAATGACATATTATATTTTCCTCCATATATGACCATAAAAAAGCCGTAATATTCGACTTTTTATTTCATTTCCTGGTTATGCATAATAAGTTCAAGCTCCTTATTACGCTGGCATAAATGTCCTTTTAACCCTTATATCATATTTTATTCTTCAAACATCCCTACACTCACGAACCCGCGCTTTTCGCGCTCTTTCGTCCTGCTTCGCACGACTGTTCGTTCGTTAATGGCGCAAGAAAAGTAAATGGCTGCTTCGCAGCCGCTTCCTTTTCTTTTGCGCTCATTATATCATACAAAAGAAATTCTATCATATGTCATAGTTCTTTTCAAACACTTAGACTGCAATATACCCGGCAGCTATACCAAGTATTGCACTTAAAACAATTATTATAATTGGATGCACCTTCTTAAAAGATAATATCAGTGCAAGTACCAGTATTCCTATAGAAACATATGTACCGGCTGTTTTAAAAACTTCAACTGTACATGATTTAATGTCCAGCTAAGTTATCGTTTCTTTATAAATATAAGACTTTATATATCTCTGGACAGTAACGTATAATATTTTTAATTGCTATTTATTATTTTATTTTTTCTATTACAATATATGTAGAATATAACATTTAACACAATACCAAACATAGTTGCCGCAGGTGCCGCAAATCCAATCTTAGTAAGGCTTGCATCTGGCTGTATGCTCATATAATAAGCAAGTGGAAGACGTACAAGAAGTGTCTGTATAAGTCCCTGAACCATAACCCATATCGTCTTATCATGTCCATTAAAGTAACCTATCATACTGAATAATATTGCAGTAACTATAGTTTCAAGTGCGAAGCCTCTTAAGTAATCATAGCCTTTCTGTATAACAGCTTCATCAGTTGTAAATATTCCTGTAAGCAGGTCACCCTTGAACATTATAAATACAAATACTACGCATCCTATCGCTAATCCTACACCAATGCCTGTAAGCAATGCTTTTCTTGCTCTCTTTTCATTACCAGCACCAACATTCTGTGATACAAATGATGCCATAGACTGCATAAGCGAGCTTGGTATAAGCATCGCAAAGTTTACAAGCTTGCATGCAACTCCATATCCAGAGGATGCCTCAAGACCAAGCCTGTTAACAAACGCACATAACGCAAGGAAGGATATCTGTGTAAGACACTCCTGAAGTGCAAGCGGAAGTCCCGTCTTTAATGCTCTCTTGCAATGCTCATTTATCTTAAAATCACTCTTTCTGATAGTAAATGGAAGATTTCTTTTAAAAAGTAATAACAATGCAAATACAACACTTACTGCCTGTGCAAACACTGTAGCTATGGCTGCTCCTGCTGCATCAAGATGAAATCCTGCTACAAGTACAAGATCACCCACTATATTTACAACACAGGCAACTGCTACAAATAAAAGTGGTGACTTGCTGTCACCCAGTCCCCTGAATATAGCTGCTAAAAGATTATAGGCAACTATGAAAAATATTCCGCCTCCGCATATTTTTACATATACAGAAGTTAGTGAAACTGCCTTGGCCGGTGCCTGCATAAGTACAGCTATCGGTCTTGAAAAACATATCATAATGACAAAAAGTGCTGCTGATATCACCGCAAACACTACTATCGAACCACCTATGAGTGCTCCTATCTGCTGTTGTTTCTTTTCCCCGATATATCTTGCTATAAGTACAGTTATTCCCATGGCAAACTGTGTTATGACAAAGGTTACAAGATTAAGCACCTGGCTGCCTGTTGAAACGGCTGACAACCCTGATGTTGTTCCGAATCTTCCTACAACGAGCAGGTCAACCGCTCCGTATGCCGCCTGAAGAATAAGTGCTCCGAGTATTGGTATCATAAATGGTACTAATTTTCCTAATATACTTCCCTGTGTAAAATCTGATTTTGAATTATTCAATGTTAACTCTCCTTTCATCCATTATTCTGTAGAATTTCTCAATCGTACAAATCATGCAATCTGCCTCTTCATCTGTTATGTCATCCATATATTCCACTAATCTGCTATAATAATTCTTATCGTATTTTTCTGACAACTGCTCACCCTTGGGTGTAATTGTTATATAGGTGATACGTGCATCTTCCTTCGATGTTGTTTTGCTAAGATATCCCTTATTCTCCATTTCCTTGACTGTTCTTGTCACACCTGGCCTTGGAAGCTTCAGATTATCACTTATATCGGATATCTTTACCCTCACATCCTTATTATCATTCTGCAATGTGTGAATCACATCCATATACTGGATATATGCTGGTGTTACACCATCTGGGAGTTCTGGAAGGAGCTCCCTTATTCTTTTAGCCAGATAACAGGCATCTAACATTCTTTTTATCTTATCTGTCGTCATAATATGTCGATTCCTCCTTATTTTCACTATGATTGCTTCATTTTGTCCGATCATATTTGAATATTATTTTTTAATATTATTTTTGAATACATTATTATTTATAAATTCAAAATATAATAAATATGCTTATTTCTTTCATATATTATTTAAATCAGATATACTTAGCATCAAAATTACCAATGATAATTATCTAAAGTAATTATCATTGGTAATTATATTGTTAATTCCTTATTTTGTCAATTATTATTATTTTAATTATTTTTTGATTATTTATTTTGTGCACGAAGATTATATAAATTTTAAATCAGTATATAATCCTTATTCTTTTTCTAACAGCTTCTTATATGTGCTGTCTATTCCAAGTGCCCCAAGAGGTGCCGTTATAATTATAGCAAGTACTGCAACTGACAGTATGATATTGCCACATGAAAGACCTGCTGCCAGTGGTACCGAACCAATAGCCGCCTGAACTGTTGCTTTAGGCAGATATGCTATAACACAGAACAATCTTTCCTTTGCACTAAGTGGTGTCTTTATAAGACATATAAGAACGCCCATTGTCCTGAATATAAGTGCAATTATTATCATAACGACAGCCGCTATGCCAGCACTAAGTGTATATCTTATATCTACCGCTGCACCAACAAGTACGAAAAGAATAACCTCTGCTGCCAGCCAAAGCTTACCAAACTTCTCTGAAAGTCTCTTTGACACGAACTCTGTACTTTTAAGCTTAAGTACACACGCCATACTTACAACCGCTAAAAGGCCTGACACTGACACTTTTCCTTCTAGCCAGCCTTCTATTGCTACAAGCAGAAATGAAAAACCAAGTACAATAATCACCTTCATACTATTTCTCACGCAATGTTTGTGTGCATACGATGTTTCAAAAAACATGTATAAGCCATACCCCATAACGGCTCCAAGTAAAACACCAAGAATTATTGATATAGGAACATTTACGAAATCCATAACATGCGCACTGCCACCCTGTGCCATACTTAAAAATGTAGTGAATAGTACTATTACAAATATGTCATCACATGAAGCACCTGCAAGAATCATCTGTGGTATGGCTTTCCTTGTTCCATATCTTCTTTCAATAAGATTTACCATTCTTGGCACTACAACGGCTGGTGACACGGCTCCTAAAACTGCCCCCATAACGGCAGCATCTACCCTGCTTATTCCTAATACATATGGCGCACATATAATATAACCTGTTATTTCAAATGATGCTGGTAAAAAGCATAACAGCACTGCTGGTCTTCCAGCTTTCTTAAGATCACCAATATCAAGTGAAAGTCCAGCCTTAATAAGTATGATGATAAGTGCCATCTTTCTTAAATCCGCAGATATTAAAAGAATAGATGGATCCAGAAGATTAAGCACATATGGTCCTAACACAATACCAGTCACAAGCATTCCTATAATCCTTGGAAGCTTAAGTTTCTGGCATATAGCTGCCATAGCCAGTCCTGCTAAAAAAATAAGTGATAGTGATGTTAACATATTTTTCCTCCTTTTGTGGATGTTTCTTACCTTTTATACAGACATCAAAAAAGCTGACAACATCCACGATATTAAAAATCGTAGAAGTCATCAGCCATAATAAGCGGTTCTGGTATATACCAGGGGAGAACTTCATTCCCCGTATAAATCAATATTCTAATGTAATATTTAAATATTAAAACCTGATGTTTAAATATATGTTATTCCTGATATATGTCATGCTTTCAATCTGACTATATCAATATCATACTCGTATTTGATATTAACTGTTTTTAACAAATATGTCAATTATAAATAACAAATAAATTACCTATCTCACATGAAGCGAATCCACACTGTGGACTTAAGCACAATCTTCTTCAAGTTTTAATGTCTTAATACCAAATATAAAATATAATATGTGGAACAGCCACACCGCTCCAAGAACAATTCTGCCAACTGGTACTGCATGCATCATAACAAAACCTATGCTCATAAGAAGCGTGACTGTAAGCATAATTCTTACCTTTGTCTTTACTGTCATGCCTTTACCCTGTACAAAACTTTCAAGATTCTTTTTATACAGCCTTGTGGATATAAACCAGTTATGAAGTCTTTCTGAACTTTTAGCAAAACAATAAGCAGCGAGCATTAAAAAAGGAAATGCGGGAAGTAACGGAAGAACCGCACCCAATGCTCCAAGTCCAAGTCCCAGGCAACCTAACATAACAAAAAATACTTTCTTTAAATTCATTCAATAATCTCCATTTCTTTTTTATACAATGCTTAGCTTACTAACCTGTTATTTCCTGAAACAACTTTAAATCTCTGATAAGACTCAAAATTTTCTGACAGGACTTTATATTTCTGACACAATCTTAAATTTTTACATTGCTTTAAATTTTCTTACAGATTTTAAAAATATACAGTTAGGGTTGGCTAACCACGTATTTTAAAAGATATTATAAAACACTTATCTTTTCAAGTACTTTAGCAGTTTTATTATTGATATTATTTATCATTATCATTTATTATATTAATTTGTCATAATGAAATTGAATATAACCTATGCTGCTTCACAAATATTCGCACAGTTTTTCTG
>DJDY01000041.1:0-497 GCA_002435585.1 Lachnospira sp. UBA5912 | reverse complement strand
CAGTTTTTCTGTCCATATTGCAACTAATCTATCCACAGAGTATGCTGCATTGGCGGGACTTGTTGACGGAAGTGTCACTGCTTTAATTCCCAGTTCTTTTTCCTGATATTTCTTATAATATTTTGCAGATGTTGCACCATTACAGAACACTTTAGTTATTCTTGTCTGTTCCAGTATGGGATTTAAATCAGTTGGTACTACGTTTTTTATACTACTGTCACTTGAACCTATAATGTCACAGCTATATATCGCATCCCATAAAGCTATATGATGTTTATGAAGCATTGCTTTCTTTTCTTCTATGGTTGATGGAACCCATATCTCGTCACCATGTTTATAGTGCAGCACATTTGCCATTACCTTCCAGAATCGGTTCTGTTTATGTCCATAAAAAAACATCTGCTCCCGCGACTTTACTGATGGCAGGCTTCCAAGAATAAGTATCCTGGAATTACTGTCATAAAGCGGAGGAAATGGATGAATAATATGCTCATACT
>DJDY01000199.1:4930-10987 GCA_002435585.1 Lachnospira sp. UBA5912 | reverse complement strand
GAATTGATGCTGATAAGGCAGATGCACTTGAAGGTATGAAAGGATTCATACAGGCTTATGGTGATGCTTCAAAGGACATTACAGAAGCATAATAATATTATGATGAAGTGTATATAGTGGTGAATCTGTATTGGTTAATCTATATAGGTATTACATATAATTATGTATTCAATATGGCATTTTATGAGCGTTTAAAGTGCTTAAGAATGTCCACATTGTTATGTGATTCATGCGATTCTGATACATCAGTCAGTGGCAGATTTTCTTTTGATACTTACATCACAAAATATAAAAATAAAATATAACATAAATAATAGAAGCTGGTTCAAAGAGAAGTATCGTCATATAATTATAATAACGATATCTTTTCTGAACCAGCTTTTGAGTTATATATGAGATTAAAAAGCATATTTAGATATATCCTGATACATATATTTAGATATATCCATTAAACATCATGCCTGTGTAAGCAGATAGGTTATAAGGGTCATTGTATGTCCTTGTTGGATTCTTGTATGCAATAATCTTATTGTTTACATAATCCATAGGGTTGAGTGCTATATTTTCTGCTTTGGACTTAATGGAATCCTTAAACGAATTAAGACTTTCAAATACCTTGCTTAGCTGGTCGTTGTCGGCAGCTTCATTTAAGATTTCCTTATTAACGCTTATGGTTCCGTCTTTGTTGATGGTAAGTCCGTTGTTTTCAAGTTGTTTCCTGTGAGAACGTGCAATGGATGTTATTTCCTTATATAATCGTTCAGTTCCCTGGAATCTGTTGTTGCCCTCTTCTTCAGTTACGGATATAAGGTTGTTATATCCGGATACAAGTTCACTTATGCTTTCTGCTATTGAATCAGCATCAGCTTTAAGACTTATAGTTACTGGCTTATCAGTAGTATCAGCAAGTTCAAGTGTATATGATTTATTAATGGTGACAGAGTTGCTCATAGAAGCACGCTCCTCATTATTAATATCAAATATAGCATTGGATGGGTACTGCGAAACTCTGTCTAATCCAAGAGTGTTTATAAGTGATGTGTTTTTTGCAATAAATGCATTATTATCGATGCTTTTAGTATCACCAGAGGCATAGTTGTTCGCTAAAGAACTTGAACTGCCTGATAAACTGCTAGGTTCTATCTTGAATATAACAGGATCTGTACCACTTATGCCAGTGGTCTCTGATTCGATATTAATGGCAGTATTTCCAAGATTGTCTTCTTTAATGTCAGCAGTAAGACCTATATTGGAACGGTTAATAAGCCTTGCAAGCTTGTTCTGTACATTGTTGACTGTTTCATTATCATCTACAGTGAACTGAAACTCGTAAGTTACATTATTAATAGACAGATCAAATGAATAATCACCAGGCTGTATAATCCTTGAGCGGGGCTGCAGATAATTACCTGTATTAATCTGGGTAGAAGCAAGCTGCTTAACATCAATGTCAAATGTTTCATCGTCATCTGCAAGGCTTGAATCCCCAACATACTGTGCTGATACAACATCAGGATTGCTGGAAACAGCAGACTTCTTAAAGGTCATATCACCACTTGTGCTGTCGGACAAATCCTGTGTTATATTTTCAAGTGCACGTGCATTTTCCTTTAGGTCAATTGCGTATTTTTGTGCAGCAGTTGATAAGTCAAGCTTGTATACAGGAGTCTGGCTGTTAATCTTGACTACCTTGCTGTATGTATTTTTAAGCTGTGATTTTGTATGGGTATCATACTTGGAATTCATCTTGTGTCCGTACTGGGACAGGTAGTAGCTATATACACTACTGATCATAACAGTCACCTCCTTGTCTGTATAATCAATCTGTACAATTATCTATTGTAGATATGTGAGTATCATCACTTATCTTTATCGGCATATGCAAACACCACATGATATAAGGGAAGTCCATTTCCCGAAGTATTATGCGTGAATAAATTATGCAATAGTTAATGCATTGTGTGAGATAAATGTATATTCAATAAATTTGGTTAGTTGTTGAATATGAATTATCAATACAGACTATTCTATAGTCGGTTTGATAATAGTTTATTCTTATTTTATAAGCATAATGTTGATTTTGCAATCCTTTTATAGTAAAATTTTATAATAAAAATTTGAAAATGTAAGACATGTCAACGAAATAAAAGAAAAATTTACGAAAAATAAGACTATTACTGGGCTGCGTGGCTTTTGGGGTGTCAAACATCCGAAATATAAATACAATGCAAATATAAATACAATATAAAAAGAAATAAAAGTTATAAAATTAATAACAAATGGGTTGACGGATTGTTGAATAATGTGATATATTAGGCTGGCTATGGAAGCGGTCTTTTTTTTATGCCCTGATTTGACCCAACGATTCAGGATATAAGAAAAAACCAATTGGTGTTAATAACACCTGCAAAATAAATAATTGGAGGTGGAAGTTGTGCGAGTAAAGATAACATTGGCATGTACAGAGTGTAAACAGCGCAATTACAACATGACTAAGGAAAAGAAAGCCCATCCAGACAGAATGGAAACTAAGAAGTATTGCAAGTTCTGTAAGTCACACACATTACACAAGGAAACAAAGTAATTAGTATCAGTGAGGTATTAAGATGAGTGAAGCTGTTAAGACAAAGAAACAGAAAAAGAGCTGGTTCAAGGGACTTAAGGCAGAGTTCTCTAAGATCATTTGGCCAGACCAGAAATCACTTACAAAGGAAACCATCGCTGTATTGGTTGTATCCGTATTATTAGGTGTAATTATTTCAGTTGTGGACTTGATTGTTCGCTTTGGAATTGAATTCATTGTAAAGTAAGGAAAAGGTGATCAGATGGACGAAGCAAAATGGTATGTGGCTCATACTTATTCTGGCTATGAGAATAATGTAAGGGTTAATATCTTAAAGACAGTTGAGAACAGAAATCTTCAGGACCAGATCTTTGATGTGCTTGTGCCAGTTGAGACAGTAGTCGAAGTGAATAACGGCAAGCCAAAGACAGTTGAGAGAAAGATATTCCCAGGTTATGTCTTTGTAAAGATGGTTATGAATGATGACAGCTGGTATGTTGTCAGAAATACCAGAGGTGTAACGGGGTTCGTTGGTCCTGGATCTAAGCCAGTGCCATTATCTCCAGCTGAGGTTAAATCATTCGGAATCGATGATGAGAATGGTTCAGTTGAAGAATCTAAGCCAGTGGTTGAATTCGCTGGTAAGGTTGGTGATCAGATTCAGATTCTTTCAGGTGCCTGGGAGAATACAGTAGGTCAGATCACAAGCATTAATGAGGGCAAGCAGTGTGTCACTATTAATGTTGAAATGTTCGGTCGTGAAACACCGGTCGAAGTTGACTTCACAGACGTGAAGGTACTGTAATCAAGGTGATAATCAATCCGGGATGCTATGAGAAAACAGTTTACAGACTAGTATCATAGTTTTGACATGACAGCATATGTTATATGTTTGTGTGTATATGGATGGCATATATACATGGTCTGTATAGATTATGAATATGCGTTATTCACCTGTGGGAGGCTTAATAGCCGCCATAAACCACATTTATAATTAGGAGGTGCCACAATGGCAAAGAAAGTAACAGGTTATATTAAATTACAGATTCCTGCCGGCAAGGCTACACCAGCTCCACCAGTTGGTCCAGCACTTGGTCAGCATGGTGTTAACATTGTAGAATTTACAAAGCAGTTTAATGCAAAGACAGCAGATCAGGGTGACTTAATCATCCCTGTAGTTATTACAGTTTATGCTGATAGAAGCTTCAGCTTCATCACAAAGACTCCACCTGCTGCAGTTCTTCTTAAGAAGGCTTGCAACATTAAGTCAGGTTCAGGTGTTCCTAACAAGACTAAGGTTGCTACAATCAAGAGAGCTGAAGTTCAGAAGATCGCTGAGCTTAAGATGCCAGATCTTAATGCAGCTACTATCGAAGCAGCTACATCTATGATCGAAGGTACTGCTAAGAGTATGGGTATCGTTGTAGAAGACTAATTCTATACGTATCTACAGCTACTGTAATTGATTATTAATGATTAATTACTTTCAATTGATTATTAGAGATTTCATAGAAGAACAGGCGGACAGATTAATCCTATAATTTTCCGGGATTGTTCAATATGTGGGAGGAAAGATAGAATCCTTCCGATAATACCACTAGGAGGTTTATAATGAAAAGAGGAAAGAAATACGTAGAGGCAGCCAAGAATATTGACCGCCAGACATTATATGAAGCAGCTGACGCAGTTTCTTTAGTAAAGAAGAGTGCAGTTGCAAAGTTCGATGAGACTATCGAAGCTCATATCAGAACAGGTTGTGATGGACGTCACGCTGAGCAGCAGATCAGAGGAGCTGTTGTTCTTCCACACGGAACAGGTAAGACTGTTAAGGTTTTAGTATTTGCTAAGGGCGCTAAGGCTGATGAAGCTGAAGCAGCTGGTGCAGATTTCGTTGGTGGCGAGGAACTTATTCCTAAGATCCAGAACGATAACTGGTTTGATTTCGATGTAGTTGTTGCTACACCTGATATGATGGGCGTTGTTGGTCGTCTCGGACGTGTACTCGGACCTAAGGGCTTAATGCCAAACCCTAAGGCTGGTACAGTTACTATGGACGTAACAAAAGCTGTTAATGATATTAAGGCTGGTAAGATCGAGTACAGACTTGATAAGACTAATATCATTCACGTGCCAATTGGTAAGGCTTCATTCACAGAGGAGCAGTTATCAGACAACTTCCAGGCTATTATGGATGCAATCGTTAAGGCTAAGCCATCTTCACTTAAGGGTCAGTATTTAAAGAGTGTTGTTCTTACAGCAACTATGGGACCTGGTGTTAAGGTTAGCACAGCTAAGTATGTTGGCTAATATGTTGTTTTTGGGATAAACTCAGAACGATAATGCATATACTTGTTTTTACAACATATTTGTAACATATTTTGTAAAAATGGTTGACAACCTATATATTATGATAGTATACTATCAGCTGTGTGTGGCTTTTCACACACAAAGTGAAAGTTATATTTCACGTTTTGCCTAAGACAGCAGGTCCCGAAAGGGTTAAAGGTAATACGCCTACCGAGGACAGACTTGTATTTCAGAATGTGTCTGCTTCATATGGCTTTATGTGCTATGAACATGTAATGCTGATGAAAGATATGAAAGTAACAGTTCTGAGGTATATTTATCAGTTTATTCAGTCCTCCTGTCGTAGCGGCAGGAGGGCTTTTTTGATAGCCTGATACATTGTACGTCTGGGCAGAATTATCTGGAAACAGATATAATCTAACAGGAGGTAAATATTCATGGCAAAAGTAGAACTTAAGCAGCCTATCGTAGACGAAATCAAAGCAAGCTTAGAAGGCGCTCAGGGCGTTGTGGTAGTTGACTACCGTGGCTTAACTGTTGAACAGGATACACAGCTTCGTAAGCAGTTAAGAGAAGCTGGTGTTGTTTACAAGGTTTATAAGAATACTTTAGTAAAGAGAGCAATTGCAGGTACAGAATTCGAGCCAATGGCAGAAGTTCTTGAAGGACCTAACGCTATTGCAATCTGCAAGGAAGATGCTACAGCTCCAGCAAGAGTTTTAGCTAACTTTGCTAAGACAGCAGATGCACTTGAACTTAAGTGTGGTGTTGTTGAAGGTACTTACTATGATGCTACAGGAATCGCAGCTATTTCTAGCATTCCTTCAAGAGATGAACTTCTTGCTAAGTTCCTTGGAAGCATCCAGTCACCTATTACAAACTTTGCTCGTGTTATTAAGCAGATCGCTGAGAAGAACGAAGAGGTTGCATAATTACGCAGCATAATAAGTGTAACAAAGATTATCGACGGACATATTCTGTATGCTATGACATGACTGTATGGCTTGCCTTGTACAGAGATATGTAACGAAACTTAATTAAAACTATTAAAAGGAGATTATAATAATGACTACACAGGAAATTATCGAAGTTATTAAAGGTTTATCAGTATTAGAATTAAACGATTTAGTTAAAGCATGTGAAGAAGAATTTGGCGTATCAGCAGCAGCAGGTGTTGTAGTTGCAGC
>DJDY01000199.1:4320-4811 GCA_002435585.1 Lachnospira sp. UBA5912 | reverse complement strand
GGTTATCAAGGTTGTTCGTGAAGTAACAGGTCTTGGCTTAAAGGAAGCTAAGGAAGTTGTTGATGGAGCTCCTAAGGTTGTTAAGGAAGCTGCTTCTAAGGAAGAAGCTGAAGAAATCCAGAAGAAGCTTGAAGCTGAAGGTGCAAAGGTTACTCTTAAGTAATTTAACTCCTGATTGGATTAATGCGGGCGGATATATACTGCTGGCATAGAATGATAAATAACATTTGTAGTTGATTTTGCGTTGATTATAGATGGTTATAATTATTAATATGGCAATATGATGAAAAAACACTTGATTTTTTGACTTATATTTGGTATATTATGATAAATGTGAAAAAGTTCCAGTTGTTTTATTGACAGCTGGGGCTTTTTTTGCTATTATGGATAATGCACTATTATGGTATGGTGTGCATAGTTTTTATGCCCATATCGATAATGTAATAAATTAATGTAAAGAAAACTAAGGGGTGAAACGTCAATGGAGAAAA
>DJDY01000199.1:2581-4197 GCA_002435585.1 Lachnospira sp. UBA5912 | reverse complement strand
GAAGTTCTTGAGATGCCTAACCTTATTGAGGTACAAAAAGATTCTTACCAGTGGTTTTTAAATGAAGGCTTAAAAGAGGTCTTTAACGACATCTCTCCAATTGCAGATTACAACGGTAGACTCAGTCTCGAATTCGTTGATTTTGCATTATGTGAAGAAGAGAGAAAGTACTCTATAGAAGAGTGTAAGGAAAGAGATGCTACATATGCAGCTCCACTCAAGGTACGTGTAAGACTTCATAACAAAGAGAATGAAGATATCAGCGAGCATGAAATCTTCATGGGTGACCTTCCTTTGATGACTAAGACCGGTACATTTGTAATTAACGGTGCAGAACGAGTTATAGTCAGCCAGCTGGTACGTTCACCTGGTATTTACTATGATATACAGAAAGATAAGTATGGAAAGATATTCCTGTACAGTTCTACAGTTATTCCTAACAGAGGTGCATGGTTAGAGTATGAAACAGATGCTAACGATGTATTCTATGTTAAGGTTGACCGTAACAAGAAGGTTCCTATAACTGTTCTTATAAGAGCGCTTGGCTTTGGAACTAATGCAGAGATTATTGACATATTTGGTGAGGAGCCTAAGCTTCTTGCAACTATGGAGAAGGATACTTCTACTAATTATCAGGAAGGTGTTCTTGAACTTTATAAGAAGTTAAGACCAGGAGAACCATTATCAGTAGATAGTGCTGAAGCACTTATCTCAGGTATGTTCTTTGATCCTAGAAGATATGACCTTGCAAGAGTAGGCCGTTATAAGTTTAATAAGAAGCTTTCTTTCAGAAACAGAATCGCTGGACATGTTCTTGCAGAAGATGTCGTTGATGGCAACGGCGAAGTTATCGCTAAGGCTGGCGATAAGCTTACAAGAGAGTTAGCAGAGCAGATCCAGAATGCTGCTGTACCTGCTGTTTTCTTAAAGGCAGAGTTAAAGGCTGCTGATGGTTCAGTACGTGAAAGAGTAGTTAAGATATTATCTAACCTTGCAGTAGATATTACTAAATGGGTAGATATTACAGAGGAAGAGGCTAAGGAACTTGGAGTTAATGAGTACGTTTATTATCCAGTCCTTTCGCAGATATTAGCAGATAATGAATCACTTGATGATATCAAGGATGCTATAGAAAAGAATGTGGCAGATCTTATTCCTAAGCATATCACAGTTGAAGATATACTTGCATCTATTAACTACAATATGCATCTTGAATATGGTATTGGAAATAAGGATGATATCGATCATCTTGGCAACAGACGTATAAGAGCTGTAGGTGAACTTTTACAGAATCAGTTCAGAATCGGTATCTCAAGAATGGAAAGAGTTGTACGTGAAAGAATGTCAACTCAGGATTTAAGTGGTATATCTCCACAGTCACTTATTAATATTAAGCCTGTAACAGCAGCTATCAAGGAATTCTTTGGTAGTTCACAGCTTTCTCAGTTTATGGATCAGAATAACCCATTATCTGAGATTACACATAAGAGACGTCTTTCAGCACTTGGTCCTGGTGGTCTTTCAAGAGACCGTGCAGGTTTCGAGGTTCGAGATGTACATTATACACATTATGGTAGAATGTGTCCTATCGAGACACCTGAAGGTCCTAACATCGG
>DJDY01000199.1:0-2500 GCA_002435585.1 Lachnospira sp. UBA5912 | reverse complement strand
TATGGTTTCGTAGAGGCTCCTTATCGTATTATTGATAAGTCAGATCCTAAGAATCCTAGAGTAACTGATGAAGTACGTTACTTTACAGCTGATGAGGAAGATGATTACCATGTAGCACAGGCTAATGCTGAGATAGATGAAAACGGATATTTCGTTAAGAATTCAGTATCAGGACGTTACAGAGAAGAAACTTCAGAGTTTGATAAGAGCATGATTGATCTTATGGACGTATCTCCTAAGATGGTATTCTCAGTAGCTACATCTATGATACCTTTCCTTCAGAACGATGACTGTACACGTGCGCTGATGGGTTCTAACATGCAGCGTCAGGCAGTACCTCTTCTTATGACAGAGGCTCCTGTTATTGGTACAGGTATTGAAAACAAGACAGCATGCGACTCAGGTGTGTGTGTTGTTGCAGAAGAAGATGGTGTTGTTCTTTCTTCAGAATCTAACAGAATTCTTGTAAGAGAGACAAGCGGTAAGGTTCATGAGTATAAGCTTACTAAGTTCTCAAGAAGTAACCAGAGTAACTGCTATAACCAGAGACCTATTGTATTCAAGGGTGATGAGGTTAAGGCAGGAGATGTTATCGCTGATGGTCCATCAACATCTAACGGAGAAATAGCACTTGGTAAGAATCCTCTTATTGGTTTCATGACATGGGAAGGTTACAACTACGAGGATGCTGTTCTTCTTAGTGAAAGATTAGTAAGAGATGATGTGTATACATCTATTCATATAGAAGAGTATGATACAGAAGCAAGAGATACTAAGTTAGGACCGGAAGAAATCACAAGAGATCTTCCTTCAACAGGTTCTGATGCAGTTAAGAATCTTGATGAAGATGGTATTATCCGTATCGGTGCTGAGGTAAGAGCCGGTGATATTCTTGTTGGTAAGGTTACTCCTAAGGGAGAAACAGAGCTTACAGCTGAAGAAAGACTTCTTAGAGCTATCTTTGGTGAAAAGGCAAGAGAAGTAAGAGATACTTCACTTAAGGTTCCTCATGGTGCTTATGGTATCGTTGTAGGCGTTAAGGTGTTCACAAGAGAGAATGGAGATGAATTAGCTCCTGGTGTTAACAAGAATGTCCGTATCTATATCGCTCAGAAGAGAAAGATTTCTGTTGGTGATAAGATGGCCGGTCGTCATGGTAACAAGGGTGTCGTTTCAAGAGTGCTTCCTGTAGAAGATATGCCATTCCTGCCAAACGGACGTCCACTTGATATCGTGCTTAACCCACTGGGTGTGCCTTCACGTATGAATATCGGTCAGGTCCTTGAGATTCACTTAAGTCTTGCAGCCAAGGTATTAGGCTTTAACGTAGCAACACCTATTTTCGATGGTGCTAACGAGAATGATATTATGGATACACTTGATATGGCTAATTCTTATGCTAATCATCCATTTGATGATGAAGAGCTTGCAAAGGAAAAGGCAGAAGCAGAGGCTAATGGTGAAGAGTATCCTGCGGATATGACAACATTTACAGCTGAATATAAAGATCTTTTAAGAGATGATGTTTTCAAGTTCCTTTCAGATAACAGAGCTCACAGAGCTGAGTGGAAGGGTGTACCTATTGGAAGAGATGGAAAGGTAAGACTTCGTGATGGTAGAACTGGTGAGTACTTCGATAGCCCTGTTACTATTGGATTCATGCACTACTTAAAGCTCCATCACCTTGTTGATGATAAGATTCATGCACGTTCAACTGGTCCTTACTCACTTGTAACACAGCAGCCACTTGGTGGTAAAGCACAGTTCGGTGGACAGAGATTCGGTGAGATGGAGGTTTGGGCTCTTGAAGCATATGGTGCTTCATATACACTTCAGGAAATCCTTACTGTTAAGTCTGATGATGTTGTTGGCCGTGTTAAGACATATGAGGCTATTATTAAAGGTGAGAATATCCCTGAACCAGGTATTCCTGAATCATTCAAGGTTCTTCTTAAGGAACTTCAGTCTCTTGCACTTGATGTAAGAGTTCTTGATCAGGATAACAACGAAGTTCAGCTTCTTGAAAGTTCAGAGTACGAGGTTACAGACTTCAAGAAGGTTCTTGATGATGGTGGTTATAAGAGAAACAGCCGTGATGAGGAAAATGAATTAAAGAATGCTGGTTATCATGCAGAAAAGCAGGGTGATAACGGTGAAGCTGCTATAGAAGAACTCGGATCAGATGATGATGACGATTTCGATCTCGATGGCTTCGATGATGATTTTGATGATTACGGTGACGGAAATAGAGAAGAATAATAGAAGGGAGCACTATAATGGCAGAAGAGATTAAGTCAAATAAATCAATGAAATTTGATAAAATTCAGATAAAGCTTGCTTCTCCTGAGAGTATTTTAGAGTGGTCTCATGGCGAGGTAACTAAGCCTGAGACTATCAACTACAGAACTTTAAAGCCAGAAAGAGATGGTCTGTTCTGTGAAAGAATATTCGGACCTAGCAAAGACTGGGAGTGTCATTGCGGTAAGTATAAGAAGATTAA
>DJDY01000140.1:5394-7627 GCA_002435585.1 Lachnospira sp. UBA5912 | reverse complement strand
GTGGAAGTTCGATATGGGACAAGAATGTCCCATATCGAACAGTAGCGGCAGTTGCCACTGCCTATATGAAAAGTCTTAGAAATATCCAAGTGAAGCTTCTGGCATCGCCTATGTATGTGCATCTGCTTCTCGCATATATGATGTTGTCCGTCTGTTAAGAATGTGTGTTAAACAGTATTTTTATCTTGCTGCAATAACATCACTCATATCATACATTCCAGCACTCTTGCCTGCTAAGAACTTAGCTGCTTCAATTGCTCCCTTTGCAAACACTGACTTAGAATATGCAGTATGTGTAAATTCAATAACTTCATCTTCTCCTGCAAAAATAACATCATGGACACCTACAATTGTACCACCACGAACTGAACTGATACCTATTTCCTTAGGATCTCTTGCAGCTCTTTCCTGGCTTCTGTCATACTTGTAATAGTAATCATCTCCAAGTACATCCTTTATTGAATCTGCAAGAGCCAGTGCTGTACCGCTTGGAGCATCTACCTTCTTATTGTGATGCTTTTCAACTATTTCTACATCAAAGCCTGCTGGTGCAAGAATCTTTGTTGCATCCTGTAAAAGCTTCATAAGCATATTAATACCTAAAGACATATTAGCAGACTTAAGTACTGCAACCTTGCAGGCTGTCTTTCTGACATGTTCTATCTGTTCTTCTGTAAGTCCTGTTGTACATACAACAACTGGAATCTGTTTTCTCTCGCAATAATCAAGCAGTGCATCTTCTGCCTTAGCTGCTGCGAAATCAATTATAACATCAGCTTCTACATCACAATCATCTACTGCTGCAAATACAGGATAATCATTGTGTCCATCATCAAAAGGATCTATACCTGCAACTATCTTACACTCATCATCTTTGCTAACAAGGTCTGTAATTACTCTTCCCATATGTCCATTACAGCCATGCATAATTATTCTTGTCATAATTATTTATCCTCCATATTATGATGTAAATGTTTAAATACCATGAATATACTTGTTTATAGCAATACTTTTTATACCAAAGCATCCACATGATATTATCAAACCAGGGACAAATAATAATCTGCCCCTGTTTATACTTTGTAAATATGATTTGCTTTTACTCTTGCATATTTTATTATTTAGGATTTATATATCCTTACTTTAATAATCCGTAATTCTTAAGTGCTGTCTTTAATCTTGCCAGATTAGCTTCTTCCATCTCACATAGTGGCATTCTGAGTGGTCCAACTTCCATACCCATAAGATTAAGTGCTGTCTTTACAGGAATAGGATTAACTTCACAGAATAACGCATCTACAAGCTCAAGCGCTTCAAACTGTAACTGACGGCTCTTTTCAACATTTCCTGCAAAAAATTCTGCACATATATCATGTGTCTGCTTAGGAGCTACATTAGATAATACTGATATAACGCCCTTCGCTCCTATTGACATAAGTGGAACTATAAGTCCATCTTCTCCTGAATACATGTCAAGACATCCTTCTGCAAGCATCATTGTCTTTGATTCCTGTGAAAGATTACCTGTTGCAGCCTTAATAGCTACAATATTATCAACATCCTTTGCAAGCTTAACTGCTGTCTCTGGCTGTATATTACAACCCGTTCTGCTTGGAACATTATACATGATAATAGGGAGGTCAATTGCCTTAGCTACTGTTGTATAATGCTCTATAAGGCCTTTCTGTGAAGCCTTGTTATAATATGGTGTAACTACAAGACAAGCATCAACTCCTGCTGCCTGTGCTTCCTTTGATAACTCAACTGCTGTCTTAGTGCAGTTAGAACCTGTTCCTGCTACAACCGGAACTCTCTTCTTAACATAATCAGCTGTGAATCTTATAGCCTCAACATGTTCTTTTTCTGTCATTGTCGCAGATTCACCTGTTGTTCCACAGATAACTATCGCATCTGTTGAATTGTTAATCTGGTAATCAAGAAGCTCAGCAAGCTTATCATAGTTAATCTCTCCATTAGCTTTCATAGGTGTAACAATCGCAACACCTGCACCTGTAAATATTGACATAAATCCTCCATTCCAACGTTTATCCGTTGTATTACTATATGATGTTGGGGTCAAAAGTCTCCCCCAAAACTATGATACTTACGGATTGTTCCGTGCTGCGCACTCCCACAATCCCACCCAATATTTGCATATCGTGGGACTATCACCCCACTTTTATGCTCATATTGGGCGTGTCACAAAGTCATTCACCCACCTATGAGCAAGCTC
>DJDY01000140.1:0-5340 GCA_002435585.1 Lachnospira sp. UBA5912 | reverse complement strand
GGGTTTAGACCTTTTGATCCTGGTATCATTGTATTATTTCAATTCTATTCCGGTAGCACTTTAAGCTAAAATATGCATAAAATCCTGTATTGGTTTCATCCATAATTACTATACTGTTGCCAGTATAAAAATAAGCCGGTTCTATGACAGACCGGCTTATAAGAATTCATTATAAATAATCAGAAATCCTTGCGTAGCCCTCCATCATATGACATATATCTTATGCCTATAATGACAGTCATAAGACTATTAATCTTATGCCCAGCAGATAACTTCCCACATCAGCTGCTTCGGCACTTTCCCCTTTCGCTGCACATCATACGCCTGGGGACATCAGTACAGTTACTATTGAATCGTGCGACCTCTACTTCGTAGAATTAAAAAGTTAACTTGAATATAACACTTGTATATATCATTGTCAACCACTCTGACTATTTTATTTCTTATTAATATACTATTCGTACAGAGCCATGCAAAATCTGAAAAGCAGTGATAAAAAAGTTTACTTTTTTATTGCTGGTTTTCAGATTTTATAAGGCGGTCACGCCTTAACGAAAAAGCGTTAGCTTTTGAGTCTTGGCTCTGGTTTTTACTCTTCATCCTCCACAAGATCTATCTTGCTTACAGATACTTCATAGGCTACTCTCTTTTCAACCTCTTCTTCACCTATCTTCTTAGTGTATTCTCTTGACTGGACTCTTCCGCATATCTGAAGATGACTTCCTACTTCAAGTCCTCCTGCGAATCTTGCATTTCTGCCCCATGCTATACATGGTATGTAGTCAGACTTGCCATATGGTCTGTTTACTGCAACAAGAATATCTGCTATTTCTCTTCCAAGTGGAGTCTTTCTATATATAGGTGGTTTACATACGTAACCATCAAGGAATATCTGATTCGATTTTGACTGTTCCTCTGGAACTTCGTCATCTTCTATAAATCTTAATTCTCTTACAAAAATAGAAAGAACAAGCTTGTTCTTAACGCCTTCATGTCGGTTATAAGATCTGAACTGACCCGAAACTTCTATTTTTCTTCCTCTGTAGTCTTTAGTGACATCAATAAGTCTCTCACTTATCATAAGCGGAATAACATCCACCATATCACTAAGTCTGTTTACAGATACATTGGCAATATAAAAGCCCTCTCCAAATACTTCGTGGCTGAATGTAAATTCTGATACCACTTCTCCGATGATGCATACCCTGTTGTTTTCAATTACCTTATCAAGCATAAGTATTTCTCCCTTCTTTGACTGCTTCCTATTGTTTAATTTAATATGATAAGTAGAGCAATCATGTGCTTTATTTTTTATTCTCCATATGTATATGTTCCATGTAGCTGTAATATTACACATTTTTTTTGAAGAAGATGTGTACAAATTCTTATTTTTTTTTAAATATTATAAAATATATTAGTACCAAAATTTAAAATCTCTGCTGCAAAGCCGCTAAAATGCTGAATTCTGACCACCTTTTGTAAAATTTATAATTAAAATTTTTCTTATGTTTTCAGTATATTATTGTACAATGTATTTTTTTTAGAACATTAACGTATACCGGTATACTTATATATAATTTCATGTTATAGTAACATTCGTTCATGAATGTATTAAATATTATACAATATTTTAAATATGCTTACTATTGTATTTTATAGGCTTTGTGATAGAATATAAAAGTTGCTAATCATAACCAGCTAGTGTATAATATATATTGTTGGTAGATATATTGTATTATTATTTATCATGTAACTACGTTTAAGATCAAACGTACAAGCTGTATATATAATTTTATACTTAATTATATATACCTGACTATGTATATTTTTCTTCTTTATTAATATTTATATATTTGATTGGTATGTGCCATCTTATTAAACGATGTCATTATATTACCAAGTATATGATATTATATCAGTCAGCATATATTACAGATGTATTTACATTATTATATATTCATTATATATTATATTATTTATACTATGTATTTTAATGGATATTTAACGGATACATTTATAATACTATTGCTTACAGACTCTTAGTTACAGATTATTAATGAAAGGAAAACATAATGAAGACTAAACGCGAAGATATTCGTAATATCGCTATTATTGCTCACGTTGACCATGGTAAGACTACACTTGTAGATGAGCTTCTTAAGCAGAGTGGTACTTTCCGTGCCAATCAGGAAGTTGCCGAACGTGTGATGGATTCTAACGATATTGAACGTGAAAGAGGTATTACTATACTTTCAAAGAATACAGCTATTCACTATAAAGATACTAAGATTAATATCATTGATACTCCTGGTCATGCTGACTTCGGTGGTGAAGTTGAACGAGTATTAAAGATGGTTAATGGTGTTATTCTTGTTGTCGATGCATTTGAGGGCGTTATGCCTCAGACCAAGTTCGTTCTTCAGAAGGCTCTTGATTTGAATCTTTCTGTTATTGTATGTATTAACAAGATTGACAGACCAGAAGCAAGACCTAATGAAGTTATAGATGAGATTCTTGAATTATTTATTGATCTTGATGCTAATGAAGACCAGCTTGACTGCCCATTCATATTTGCTTCTGCTAAATCAGGATATGCTATGGCTAATCTTGATGACGAAAGAAAAGATATGCAGCCTTTATTCGAATGCATCATTAATAATATACCTGCTCCAGAAGGTGATCCTGATGCAGATACACAGATGCTTATCTCAACTATCGATTACAACGAATTCGTTGGACGTATCGGTGTAGGTAAGATTGATAATGGTAAGCTTAAGGTTAATCAGGAAGTTATGATTGTTAACCATCATGATCCTGCACTAAGAAAGAGAGTACGTGTTACTAAGCTTTATACTTTCAGCGGTCTTAATAAGGTTGAAGTCAATGAAGCAAGCTATGGTGATATAGTGGCAGTATCTGGTATTGCTGATCTTAAGATTGGAGATACTCTTTGTTCTGTTGAGAACCCTGTTGCTATTCCTTTCCAGAAGATATCTGAGCCTACTCTTTCTATGGACTTTATGGTAAATGATAGTCCACTTGCCGGAAAAGAAGGTAAGTTTGTTACATCAAGACATATCCGTGACAGACTTTTCAAGGAACTTAACACTGATGTAAGTTTAAGAGTTGAAGAAAATCCTGGTTCTGAGAATTCATTTAAGGTATCAGGACGTGGTGAACTTCATCTTTCAGTACTTATTGAGAATATGCGCCGTGAAGGATATGAGTTTGCTGTAAGTAAGGCAGAAGTTCTTTATCACACTGACGAAAGAGGTAAAAAGCTTGAGCCTATGGAGCTTGCATATATTGATGTTCCTGATGAATTCACAGGTTCAGTTATACAGAAGTTAAGCCAGAGAAAGGGTGAACTTCTTGGTATGACACCTATCAACGGTGGATATACAAGACTTCAGTTCTCTATTCCATCACGTGGTCTTATAGGCTACAGAGGTGAGTTCCTTACTGATACTAAGGGTAATGGTATTATCAATACTTCTTTTGAAGGATATGAAGAATATAAAGGTGATATATCTTACAGAAAGACTGGTTCGCTCATCGCTTATGAAGATGGTGAGGCTGTTACTTATGGTCTTTTCAATGCCCAGGACAGAGGTACTTTGTTTATCGGACCTGGTGAAAAAGTATACGCTGGTATGATTATCGGTGAGAATCCAAGAACTGAAGATATCGAAGTTAACGTATGTAAGACAAAGCATCTTACTAATACACGTTCTTCAAGTGCTGATGAAGCATTAAGGCTTGTACCACCTAAGATATTAAGTCTTGAACAGGCTCTTGATTATATTGATACAGATGAGTTACTCGAAGTAACTCCAACACATTTAAGAATACGTAAGAAGATTCTTGATTCTACAGCAAGATACAGAGCTAATAAAAAATAATTTGATTTATATTCTATATAATGATATTATTTGTACTATTTATTAATGAAGCTATCAGATATAAGATGTTGTTAACTAGCATCTTATCCCCTATCTGATACTATATACAACTAACACTAACAATTTATAATTATTAATGGAGGTCTACTATGGATAGCGATTTAGGAGCAAAAGTTAAAAAGTTAAGAATTTCTCAGGGATTAACACAGGAAGATGTTGCTAAGGCACTTGATGTAACACCTGGTTATATCAGTAACGTAGAAAACGGACGTAATCTTATGACATTAAGAATGCTTTCATACTACGCTGAACTTACAGGTGTATCTCTTGATTACCTTGCTGGCAGCGTTGATAAGAACTACCAGAACACAGCTCTTGACAATGAGATTATGCAGTTAGTATCTAAGCTTGATTCTGATACTAAGGAAAAGTTAATCTCTACATTAAGAATCTGGATTAACAACTAATTCTTATATTTATTATATACATTAACTAATAAAATGATGATAAAATGCTGCATATGTAATATTTATTATATGCATTTTATCATCATTTTTTATTAATTGAATGTATTTTAATTGTTGATATTGAATATATTAAAAACCATATACCATAGAAATATGTTATCTTTGTACTTTAACATATTACTGTCAAAATATAACAGTTTAACATACTCTACAATATATGGTATTTTAATTATTTAATTTAGTTTTTAATTTAGTTTTTAATTTAATTTTTAATTTAATTTGTCAAATTCTACTTATCTTTTGATCTTTTCTTTTTTGATGCACACACAACTATAATACCTGACATCATCATAATATTCATGACTAATATCATTCTTGCAACCATATTATCTTTAGTTGCAGGATTAGAAACATTTGTAGTACCTTCTGTCTTATCTGATGTACTACTATTATCCACTATAATATTGTCTGCACTATTGTCCTTTGCTGCTTCTTTCCATGCAACTACGAATGGTGATGCACTCATTATATGAATCTTAAGACCATCTTCTGTCTTTTCAGGTGTAAAGTATTCCATTGTACCCACTTTAGCATTATTATATCCATGTGCAATAAGATGTCCTATAATAAAGTCATTCAAGTTGATATCTACTCCTTCAGGATATGGAATAACGATATCTGCACCATCAGCTGGGAAATTCGTCTCATCAGCCTTTACCCATGTTTTTCCACCATCTGTAGTTATCATTACATTAATATCCACAACTAATGTATTATCCTTTGATACTCCTGTAAGTATTGATAAAGCTTCATCTGAATCTGTTACAGCACTCTTAAGATACTCAACAACCTGTTCAACAGTTGAACACTTAATAGCTGACTTAACTTCATCTGGAATCTGATCATCCTTAATATCATCTATAGATATTTTATTAACCGGCTTACTATCTGATGGTTTTTCTGTAGGATTA
>DJDY01000018.1 GCA_002435585.1 Lachnospira sp. UBA5912 | reverse complement strand
AATCCAACTAAAAGGATATATGAGACTGTAAAAAAAATCCCAAAGGGATGTGTAGCAACTTATGGACAGATAGCACAGATGGCAGGAAACAAAGGGATGGCAAGGGCAGTGGGCAATGCACTTCATAAGAATCCTGACCCTGATAACATACCTTGTTACAGGGTCGTTAACTCTAAAGGAGAATTGTCGGGTGCATTTGCCTTTGGTGGAGCAGGAAGGCAGGAAGCACTTCTTAAGGCAGATGGTATTGAAGTTGTGAATGGAAAGGTTGATTTAAAACTTTACGGAATGAAGTTTTAGTTAATATTGCTATATTTAAGATTAAGATTTTTTTAACGTATCAATCAGCTTCTTTGCAGCTATGCTAAGTGGTCTGCCTTTGTCCCATACAAGGCACACCTCACGTTCTGGAAGTGGTTCGACAAGTCTTATAGGACGTATTGAACCACTTGTAATAGCTGATGCACACAGGTCTTCTGGATAAAATCCTATTCCCAGGTTGTGTTCAACCATAGGAAGAATCTGGTCAGTAGTTGCAGCCTCCATATCAGGCGCGAACTGAAGATGGTGGTTTAGAAAATACTCAATATATAAGTTTCTTGTTGCGGTATCACTGCCAAGACTTATAAATGGAATATTATCAAGGTCATGCAGGCTTTGCATCTTAGATGCGAGGTCTGCATATTTAGTTCCACCTATGAGAAGTTCCCTGAATGAATATAAAGATTCCTTATGATAGTTTTTAGGTATAGTAACAGGTGTAGTTACAACAGATATATCGGCCAGTCCATTTTCAAGAGCCGATATTGCCTGTGGAGATGAGTGATTGGATATTTTTAATCTGACGTGTGGATAAGTTTCATGGAATGTCTCCAGTCTGTCTAATAATATAAGTCTTAAGGCAGTTTCACTTGCACCGATATTGATAAGTCCACGTTCAAGTCCCTTATCCTTAGCAAGCTCACATTCACCTGCTGAAAACTGTTCACATCCGGCAGCAACATGCTCGTATAATCTCTCGCCCTCAGGCGTAAGTGTGATTCCCCTGTTAGAACGTATGAATAACTTGCATCCTATTTCACTTTCGAGATTATTCATGCAGCGGGTTATATTAGGCTGATTGTTATCAAGCATTTCAGCAGCTTTGGTGAAACTTTTATATTGAGCAACATAATAAAATATCCTGTAATAATCATAGCTTATCATATATACCTCTTTTCTTTACATGTCCTAATTTTAAATGTCTTATTTTTAAATGTCTTTATTTTATAAGTTTTATTTTAAATGTTTTATGTGGATTAGAAACATTACTTATGTAATGTCAGAACAAAACGACTTCAGACTTTTTTATGCTTACATTATAACATATGATTATAATATAACAGATATATCAAATATATGTTTTACATCTTATTTAATGCAAAGTATAATGCCTTTGGTATGAAAAATCAAGGGGTATTCCTGGATGTTTTTAGTGGCAGATTATGTTGTGCGTTATCAGGGTGGTAATAATGCAGGACACACTCTACATGTGTTTGAGAAGGTGGATTTGTAGCAGAAAAGGCTATGCCTGAAAGCTGGATGGAACAATAACAAAGGATTTCATAACAGACAGCAGATTGGAAAAAGCAAAGCCTGTTATAGAAGAACTTCCAGGCTGGAAATGTGATATATCAGGCTGCAGAAGCTGGGATGAGCTTCCAGAAAATGCGAAAAAATATATTCTTACACTTGAAAAGCTTATCAGTCATAAGATACATCTTGTATCGACAGGAGCAGAAAGAGAAGAGTACCTTTTAAGAGATTGATGTAAGCAATTAAGAGTGATATTTGTTCTTTTGTGTTATAACAAAGAGATTATAGTAAATGAATGTATGTATGTTTTATAAGTGAATAATTACAGACATGTTATAACGAAAAGATGATAGAAAAGAAAGACGAGGAAAATAAAATGAGACATTTGATTGATCCAAAGGATTTATCAGTTGAGGAAACAGGTAACGTACTTGAACTTGCAGAAAGAATACGTGATAATATGTCTGCCTATAGTGAAGTGGCTAAAGGAAAGAAGATAGCAACACTATTCTATGAACCAAGTACAAGAACCAGGCTTTCTTTCGAGACAGCTATGCTGAATCTTGGTGGTAATGTAATAGGATTTCCATCTGCCGATGTATCAAGCGTTAATAAAGGTGAAACAGTAGAAGATACAATACGTGTAATAAGCTGTTATGCAGATATTGTAGCTATGAGACATCCTAAAGAAGGTGCACCTATGCTTGCATCCCTGTATTCTAGAATTCCTGTTATTAATGCCGGTGATGGAGGACATAGCCACCCAACCCAGACTATGATTGATCTTATGACTATAAAGTCAAGAAAAGGAAGATTGGACAATCTTAATGTAGGTTTATGTGGAGACCTCAAGTTTGGAAGAACAGTTCATTCGCTTGTAAAAAGTCTTTCAAGATATAAAGGTAATAAATATGTATTTATATCACCAGAAGAACTTAAAATGCCAGATTATATGATACAGGATGTGCTTGATAATGACACAGGTGTATACAGGGAGTCAAGGCAGTTAGAGGAAGTGTTACCAGATCTTGATGTACTTTATATGACAAGAGTACAGAAAGAAAGATTCTTTAGCGAAGATGAATATATAAGATTACGTGATTGCTATATACTTAATGCTGAGAAATTAAAGAAGGCCCCTGCTGATATGCCTGTTCTTCATCCACTTCCAAGGATAACAGAGATTGCAGCCGATGTTGATAAGGATCCAAGAGCTGCTTATTTCGAGCAGGTCCAGAATGGAGTGTATGTTAGGATGGCGCTTATAATGGCACTTCTTGGATTAACAGACCCTGTGACGGGCAAGAAGGTTATATAGTTGTTTAGTGAAGTTAATTATTTTGACGAACGGACACCATAAGGCTTGTGAGGTATTTTAAGAATAAGGCTACAGTCACCAGAAAGCTGATTGGATATTTCTAAGATGTTCCGTATAAGTATTGTTTACATGCGCAACCACTCATACGAAACATCC
>DJDY01000132.1:26164-27583 GCA_002435585.1 Lachnospira sp. UBA5912 | reverse complement strand
CTTGACTGGGGCTACACAGGATTGGCATATAATGAATACGGCTGGTTCTATGTAAGCAATGGAGTACTTGACTGGAGTTATACAGGTATTGCCTCTAATGACAATGGACAGTGGTACATAGAAGGTGGACAGATTAACTGGGGCTACACAGGACAGATAAGCTTTAATGGCAGACTGTATGATGTTTCAGGTGGTAAGGCAACATTGCATATCGATGAGACACATCAGCATGTATACAGGGATGTAGTAGTTGCACCTACATGTACTTTAAAAGGTTATACAGAGCATATATGTGATGGATGTGGTGACAGTTATAAAGACAGCTATACTAAGGAATTGGGACATGACTATAAGTCAGAGATAACTAAATCACCAACATGTACAGAAAATGGAGTAAGAACATATACATGCAGCAGATGTGGTGACTCATATATAGAACCTGTATTAAAGACAGCACACAGGTATGAGGATACAGTAGTAGAGCCAACATGTACAAGCAATGGTTACACTAAGCATGTGTGTGTTGTATGTGGCGACAGTTATATAGATAATGAAAAGGCTGCATTAGGACATAGTTATACATCAGAAGTAAGTGTGGAGCCAACATGTACAGGAAGCGGTCAAAAGATATATAGATGCAGCAGATGTTATAATTCGTATACAGAAACGATTGCAGCTACAGGACATAAGTATGTAGATACAGTTGTTGCACCAACATGTACAAGTAATGGATATACTGAGCATGTGTGCAGCATATGTGGGGAGTCATATACTGATAATAGTAAAGATTGCCTGCCTCATAGTATAACTTCTGAAGTATTTATAGAACCTACATGTACTCTAGAAGGATGGGAAACTAATACATGTAGTGTATGTGGATATACTTATAATGAGATGGTGCCAAAGCTTGAACATAATTATGTTGTAGACAGTGTATTAGAACCAAGCTGTGAATATAAAGGATATACCGTATATAAATGTACAAGGTGTACTAAAGGGTATACTGCTGATTATATAGAGCCAACAGGTCATTCTTACGAAACAACAGATGTAAGAGAGGCAACTTGTACAAAAGAAGGATATATTGAACATAAGTGTTCAAAGTGCGGAAAGTATGAATATGAATATACACCAAAGGCTGAGCACAAGTATACAGATAAAGTTGTACCACCAAGCAGTAAAGAAAAAGGATATACATTACATACATGTACAGTGTGTGGAGATACATATAAGGATAATTATACAGAGGATTATGACCCACATAGGAAGGTATATGGTGATGAATATGATGCAAGAGCTATATATGTAGAGCCCGGCGACAGAGTTGTATTTGATGTAACTGGACGTTTCAGAAGTTATTATGTTAGTATTGATGATGAAAGAACAGAACTTGAAGCTGGACAGGAAATAGAGATAACT
>DJDY01000132.1:17746-26142 GCA_002435585.1 Lachnospira sp. UBA5912 | reverse complement strand
ATAACTAAAGATTATGAATATAAGAATTTACAATTTTGTGCATCTACAGGTAGTTATGATAGTTATTATTGTAAAATTATTGTAGGTAATATAGATAAAGAAAGTGGTTTCTTCTATCTTGAAAATCAGGATGAACCGGGAACAGCTACAATATATAACTATGTTGGTGATGATGCAGAACAGATTACATCATTAACAGTACCTGCACAGGTTGCCGGATTAAAGGTTACAAATGTACATAGCACTTTTGATACATGTACTTCATTGGAAGAACTTATATATTCAGAGGGAATTACAGATGTTGTTTTTGAAACTAATAATAAAAGTCAATTTAAAGTACCAACAGAATTACAAAATCCATCTAAGAGGATAGTTATTCCATCAACTGTAACAAGCGGTAAAATAAATAATTTCGCAGTTAATGAGTACCAAGAGACACCTGAGATTGTGTTTAATGGTACACCTAATATACCAGATGATTTCTGTAATGGAATGAAAAATCTTAAAAAGGTAACTTTATTACCGGGAGTACAGACAATAGGAGAAAGTGCATTTGCTGGGGCAGGAATAGAAGAACTTTCTTTACCAGAGTCTGTTAAAACAATAGGAAATAATGCTTTTGCAGGTTGTGACAATTTAACAGAGGTTATTATACCAGAAACAATTACTGATATTGGTGAAAGCGTTTTTGCTGATTGTGATGATGTTGAAAGAGTAGTCTGGTCAGATAAGCTGACAGAGATACCTAAATATACATTTAAGAATTGTGTATCACTTAAGGATATTGATTTTGGTAATGTAGAGAGTATTGGTACATCAGCATTTGACACTTGTACATCATTAACATCGGTAAATATTCCAGATAGCGTAACTAAGATAGGTGACCATGCATTTAGTGGCTGCTCATCGCTTGTTATAGATAAGCTTCCAACTAACGTGACAGTTTACGATGACGGAGTGTTTAACGAATGTAAGGCATTTACTTTATCAGAAATTCCAGAAGGAGTTACACACATATGGTCTGGAGCATTTGCAGGATGTGAATTTCCGAATTCAATCACACTTCCTGTCTCAATTAAGGTTGCAAGAGGTCTTAATGGCTGTAAGAAATTAATCTTAAAGGAAGGAGTTACAAAGCTTGATTCACAGATAAAGTATTGCAGCAAGGTTGAAGAGGTAATACTTCCTGAGACATTAACAGAGATTGGAAACAGGGTATTTGAGGGATGTGACTCATTAAAGTCCATCACAATTCCTAAGAGCCTTGAGCTTTGTCCGGGGGCATTGTCAGTGTGGGGACCAGCATTTGAATTTTCAAGCATAGAAACAGTGACATTTGAAGAAGGCACTGAAAAGATACATAATGCATTGTTTGCTTACTGTGGTTCATTAAAGACTGTAAATATACCTGACACAGTTAAAACGATAGGACAGTATGCTTTCACTTACTGTGAAAACCTTGAAAGTGTAAATATTCCAGAGGGTGTTACAACACTTGAAACAAGCTGCTTTGCTCATTGCGGCAACCTTAAGAGTATAACGATACCATCAACGATAGATGATGTAGGTGGTGCTATATCAGGTTCACCTTTTGAATATTGCGGAATTGAAACAGTAGAATTCACAGGAAACAGAACAACTATACCACAAAGTATATTCTATGAAAGTAACAACTTAAAGCATGTTATTTTCCCAGAGAATTTAAAGGAGATTGGAAACACAGCATTTTATGGCTGCGATTCACTTGAAACAGTAACATTCCCAGAAGGACTTGAGAGAATAGGTGACGGCGCATTTGCATACTGCCCTAATCTTACAGAGGTTACTATACCAAACAGCGTAACATACTGGGGAAGCGAGTCGGTGTCAGGTCTTGGAAATGCTTTTGAATACAGCGGACTTAAGACAGTACACCTTAACGAAGGAAGAACAGAAATACCAAGTTACGCATTTATTCACTGCGAGAACCTGACAGACATTAACATACCTTCAACAGTGGAAAAGATAGGTGATTATGCATTTGATTACTGCAGCAGCTTAGAGAACATAGTTCTTCCGGAAGGTCTTACAAGCCTTGGAATGGCAGCATTTGCCAACACAGGAAGTTTAAGAAGTATTGTATTACCTAAGTCAATTACTAACTACGGCTGGGTAGTAGGCGGAGGACCTTTCGAGTACAGCGGACTCAGCGAGGTAACATTAGAGGATGGAACAACTAACATAGCAGAAGGATTATTCACATTCTGTAAGAATCTTTCAACTATCAACATTCCATCATCAGTGACAACTATTAATAATTATGCATTCTATGGCTGCGAAAGTCTTACTTCATTCACTATACCTGCCAATGTAACAACATTAGGTGCGCAGGTGTTCTATGATAGTGGCGTAACTGAAATGTTTATACCTAAGACACTTATAACAGCCGGTAACAATACTATGAGTGCATTTGAAGGAAGTAACATAGCAAAGATTACATTAGAAGAAGGAATAACTACAATAAGCACAGCAGAGTTTACATTGTGCAAGAAGCTTACAGAGGTTAATCTTCCATCTACACTAAAGACAATAGAGAACAGTGCATTCCAAGGCTGTGATGCATTAGTAAGTATCACTATTCCTTACGGCGTAACAAGCATAGAAGGCTATGCATTTGCAGACTGTGCAGCATTAGAAAAGGTTGTTGTACCATCAAGTGTGACATCGATTGCAACACTTGGCAGCGGTCAGCATATATTTGCACATATACAGACTTCTGGGGATAATTATCCAACAATGTATGTAAAAGAAGGAAGTTATGCACAGACATATGCAATAGATAATAACATTAATTATAAGATTGAAAATGTTAAATAACAAAAATGTTAAATAATGCATATGCTGATGAATGTAATCAGATAATATACTGTAAACTGGTTTATGCCTTTAATGATATAAGGACATGAACCAGTTTTTGAGTTTAGTTGTCAAAACATAAATATTAAGATAAAAAAATATTGACAAACGATGCAAGTTAGGCTATTATAATAGCAGTTAGAACTAACTAACACATATGCCTATGTAATACATTGAATGAACGGGTCGGGTGCCCGTTTATTTAAAAGATACAAGTTAGCAATAACTAACATAAGTTAGATATAAACTAACATAGACAATAATTATTTATACAATGTGTAAAAGTGTAAAAGCTTAAAGATTTCAAAATGGATTATATAGAATGTGAGGCTGCTTATTATGTTTTGCGTTTTGGAATATTAATATGCAGTATTGGATATAAGCGGATTAGCAGTACAAGGAGGATAAGGATGAGCGTAGTTATAATTGGTGGCAATGAATGTATGGTATGTCAATATGAGAAAATATGTAAAAAACATGGATGTAAAGCCAAAGTATTTGTAAAGGAAAAAAGCGGATTCAGCAAGCAGATAGGCAATCCAGACCTTATGATACTTTTCACAAATACTGTCTCACACAAGATGGTACACAGTGCTGTCACAGAGGCCAAGAGTAAGGATATACATATAGTACGTGCACATTCAAGCAGCGCATCTTCGCTTAACGCTGTACTTCAGGAATATGTTTCTGGAAATAAGGCATGCTAATCTGATAAGGAAAACCATAAAAATCCAGGTGAAAACAGGAGGATTGCAATGAGCAGCAGACTTGAAGCACAGATAGTCATCGAATGCGCACCAACGTTAGCCGGAATAAAAACTGCTAATCTGTTTAATTACAGGTACAGTAGCAGGACAGATTTTATGATGGAACTAGATGAGGCAAACAAAGAACTTAATATCAAGGGATTGTATATCAGGGCTTTAAGATGTAGTGATACAAGTGCACTCATATATGTATATAGACGAAGCCTTCTTTTTAAGGATATTAATAAAGATGAAGTGTGGAATATACTTCTTAGTTATGGATATTCGGTCAGAAATGTGGATGAGGCTATAAAAAAACTAGAGATACGTCTTGGTGAAAGCGGATGTTTTCCTCATGAGATAGGATTGTTTCTGGGATATCCTGCACAGGATGTAAAGGAATTCATACTTAACAAAGGACAGAATTGTAAGTTTTGCGGCGTATGGAAGGTGTATTCTGATGAGCAGGAAAGTGTAAGAACATTTAAACGTTTCAAGAAATGTTCGATAGTTTATAAGAAAGTATTCACAGGAGGCAGAACGTTAAATCAATTGACTGTGAATGCATAGCTAATGCATTCATTTTCAATATATTATGTCATAAACGAATAAGTGTAACATGATACAGGAAGTATAAGTTCTAAAGTTTTATAATGCAGGCAGGAACATGTATCTTTCACTTAAGTCATAATGCATCCGTTTATGCAGTTATTAATTAAAATGGAGGATATTAAGAAATGAGTAAAGTTGCAGTAGTATATTGGAGTGGAACAGGTAATACAGAGGCTATGGCTAATGAGGTAGCAGAAGGTGCAAAGGCAAAGGGTGCAGAGGTAACAACTCTTACAGCCTCAGGATTTAGCGCATCAGATCTTGCTGCATATGATGCTGTAGCATTTGGATGCCCGGCTATGGGTGCAGAGAACCTTGAAGAATCAGAATTCGAGCCAATGTTTACAGATTGTGAGGGAAGTCTATCTGGAAAAAAGATTGCTCTTTTTGGCTCATACGGCTGGGGCAGTGGCGAATGGATGGATGAATGGGCAGACAGGTGTAAAAAAGATGGGGCTGATCTGGCAGCTGATCCTGTAATCTGTAATGAGGCACCAGACGATGAAGCAAAGGAAAATTGTAGAAATCTTGGAGCTGCATTAGCATAATCAAACTTAAAGTACATTTCACAAAGTATGTATGACTGCTGGTAGTTTATATTTGTCTGGTTGTGGCATAATTTAGTACTGAATATTCAATTAAATCAAGCAGGACGGAAGGGGCAGAATTGTGTGCAAAGCGCACAATTCCGCCTTCTTACTTTGATTTAGCCACACATTTATGTTTGTAAATCATATCCGATTGAAGCTTCAGGCATCGTTGATGCATGTGCATCAGCTTCTCACACATATGATGTCGTCAGTTTGTTAAGAATGTGTGCCAGACAGTAAGTTAGGTTTTTCTTAATATTATTCGGCAAAACTTACTTCTGTTGCAAAAATATAACATAAATTAAAAATATCTAAAAAAAGTAATTGACATCTAATAAGCGTTAGTATATACTAACACCGTGGTAAATGAAAAACATTATCAACATTAGGAGTGGTAATAATTGCGAATGATATCCACATCATTATATACAGACAGGAGTGATGATTATGCCATTATCAATGATAGGTGAAGGTGAGACAGCGACAATAACAAGGGTCGGAGGAAAAGAGGAAACAAGACGCTTTCTTGAGAATCTCGGATTTGTGGTTGGAGCTATCGTAACAGTAGTTTCTAAGACTGGTGGTAATGTTATAGTTAACATAAAAGAATCAAGGGTGGCTATAGGTAAAGATATGGCTACTAAGATTATGGTATAAGGAATATATGACAGTTTAATTATCGGATTGAATTTATTAATATGTCTGATAGGTTTAATTTAATAGATTGATTTAATATAGTTATTTGCTTAGATTAATTTATTAGATTATTACGAATTAACTGTTATAGTGATTCATATGTTATAAAGACTTGTTATGCAAGCCTCTATATAGATTTCATCATTGCCAGTATATTTTTATGAATATACATTTGTTATCAGTTTATAAGTACGATGCAAGGATAATGATGATTAACAATAATCATTTATGAAGGAGAGATGAAGATGACTTTAAAGGAAGTTTCTGTAGGTCAGACTGTTAAAGTTGCCAAGCTTAATGGTGAAGGTCCAGTTAAGAGAAGAATTATGGATATGGGCATCACAAAGGGCGTTGAGGTCTATGTAAGAAAAGTTGCACCTTTAGGTGATCCAATCGAGGTAACTGTCAGAGGATATGAGTTATCTATCCGTAAGGCAGATGCAGCTATGATTGAAGTTAACTAGCAGGATGTATATTTTTTTTAGGCAGAGGTTAGCAAGGACTAATCACAGCAAGTACAATCTAAACAAAGACAGTTACAACTAAGTGTAATGACTATACAAGGAAAGAGGTAGAAAGATGTCAATTAAGATTGCATTAGCAGGTAACCCAAACTGCGGTAAAACAACATTGTTCAATGCACTCACAGGCTCTAACCAGTTCGTAGGTAACTGGCCGGGTGTTACTGTTGAGAAAAAAGAAGGTAAACTAAAGGGACACAAAGATGTTGCCATTATGGATTTACCAGGTATTTATTCACTTTCTCCATATACATTAGAGGAAGTAGTTGCAAGAAACTATCTTATTAACGAAAGACCTGATGCTATCATCAATATAGTTGATGGTACTAATATTGAAAGAAACTTGTATCTTTCAACACAGATTATGGAACTTGGTATTCCGGTAATCATGGCTGTTAATATGGTAGACCTTTTAGCTAAGAATGGTATCACACTTAACACGGCAAAGTTATCCGAAAAACTCGGTTGTGAGGTTGTTGAGATATCAGCACTTAAGGGAACAGGCATTAAAGAAGCAGCAGAAAAGGCTGTAAAGCTTGCCCAGTCTAAAAAGGTCAATAAACTTGTTCATAAGTTTAGTGATGAAGTCGAATCTGTTATTGAAGATGTTGAAGACAGAATTGGTCTTGATGTAGCAGATGAGCAGAAAAGATTCTTTGCTATCAAGCTGCTTGAGAAGGATGATAAGATAGGACAGCTAATGACAAGCGTTCCAGATGTATCCGATGAGATAGCAAAACTTGAGAAAGATTTTGATGATGATACAGAAAGTATTATCACTAATGAAAGATATACATATATATCATCAATCATTGATGATTGTGTTAAGAAAGCACAGACTAAAGATAAGCTTTCAACTTCAGATAAGATTGATAAGATTGTAACTAACAGAATATTGGCTCTTCCAATATTTGCAGCAGTTATGTTCTTAGTATATTACATTGCAATGGTAACAGTTGGTTCAGCAGCCACAGACTGGGCTAACGATGGTTTATTTGGTGATGGTTTCCATCTTTTCGGTATCGGTTCTTCAGCCTATGAAGAAGTAAAAGAAGAATATGGCGACTCAGATGAAATCATTGCAGCATATGTAGATAGCCTTGGCTCATCAGGTGAGGAAATAGCAGATGCTATTGACACAGAAGCAGAAGACTATGAGTCAGAGGAAGCTGTAAAGGCTCTTACAAGCCTTAAGGCTATGGTTAAGTCATCAGATTCAGTTGACTACACAGTAGAAGACGAAGATACACTTGCAACTACAGAAGATACAGCAGATGCTGATGATATCAAGGAAGCTATTGACCTTGCTATCAAGTATGATGGCGCTGCACCAGATCCAGCTAATTATGGTGTATGGGTTCCCGGTATTCCAAAACTTATCGAAAATGGTCTTGATGCAATTGGTTGTGCAGACTGGTTAAAAGGACTTATCCTTGATGGTATTGTAGCCGGTGTTGGTGCTGTACTTGGTTTCGTTCCTCAGATGTTAGTATTATTCTTATTACTTGCTATCTTAGAGGCATGCGGATATATGGCACGTATCGCATTTATTATGGATAGAATCTTTAGAAGATTCGGTCTTTCAGGAAAGTCATTCATTCCTATTCTTATCGGTACAGGTTGTGGTGTTCCTGGTATCATGGCTTCACGTACAATCGAAAACGAAAGAGACCGTCGTATGACAATTATGACAACAACATTTATACCTTGTGGTGCTAAGACACCATTCATCGCTATGATTGCAGGTGCTATCTTTGGTGGTTCACCATGGGTTGCAACATCAGCTTACTTCATTGGTATGGCAGCAATCATTGTATCAGGTATCATATTAAAGAAGACAAAGTTATTCAGCGGAGATCCAGCACCATTCGTTATGGAACTTCCTGCATATCATATTCCAACAGTTGGCAACGTACTTAGAAGTATGTGGGAGCGTGGCTGGTCATTCATCAAGAAGGCTGGTACAATCATCCTCCTTTCTACAATCGTTGTATGGTTCACAACATACTTTGGATTCACAGATGATGGATTCAGAATGTTAGCAGAAGATGAGATTGATATGAGTATTTTAGCAAAGATTGGTAGTGCAATCTGCTGGATATTCACACCACTTGGATGGGGTAACTGGCAGGCAGCCGTAGCCTCAATAACAGGACTTGTAGCCAAGGAAAATATCGTTGGTACTATGGGTATCCTTTATGGCGGCGGAGATTTATCTCCATATGCAGCACTTGCACTTCAGTTCACTAAGTTAGCAGGATTCTCATTCCTTACATTCAACCTTCTCTGCGCTCCTTGCTTCGCAGCAATCGGTGCTATCAAGAGAGAAATGAACA
>DJDY01000132.1:17096-17583 GCA_002435585.1 Lachnospira sp. UBA5912 | reverse complement strand
TTATTCAGACCAACAAAGGAAGCTAAGGAATATAAGAAAGCAGCCGGTGTTAATTAATAATAGCAATAGTAACTTCTGCTTGAATTACTATTATGGAATGTATGCCTTAGCAGCAAAACTTTCCTGATTATCAGTCTGGTACGTAGCAAAGATATATTGATGGTATAATATGATGTAAGTATTAAAAGTATAAAATATCATAATATATTTAATAACATTTATCATATATTAATGCTGTGTGCCAGGCAAATATTAAGATTTATAAGACTAAGATAACAAGCAACAAAATGTCACGGAGGTCAGTAATATGGGTACAGTAATAGTTACAGTAATATTAATAGTGATTGTAGCCGCAATTGTATTCAATATGGTTAAAGGCAAGAAGAATGGCAAACACACATGTGGAGGAGATTGCGGACACTGTGGAGGCTGCCACTGATATAGGAGGCATCTATGTTAAACTACGATTCGGGTGATGAGAATGCTT
>DJDY01000132.1:16312-17050 GCA_002435585.1 Lachnospira sp. UBA5912 | reverse complement strand
TTCTGATATAGTTAGTTATGAAAGAAGCAAGATGCAGAAAGATATGATTCTGCAGATGTTAAAGAAAAGGGGATGCAGAATAACTAAGCAGAGGATGATGCTGTTAGATATTATTCTTGAAGAAGACTGCTCATGCTGTAAAGAAATATACTATAAGGCAAGCAAACTAGATCCTAAGATTGGAACGGCAACTGTTTATCGTATGATAAATACACTTGAGGAGATTGGAGCCATAAGTAGAAAAAATATGTATAAAGTGTCTTGTGGCAAGGAATGTGCAGAAAATAATAATACGTTTACTGTTGAGTTCGATGATAATTCAGTGATTAATCTGTCTGCCAAGAAATGGAACCAGATAATACAAAAAGGTCTTGCTGCCTGTGGGTATATAGATAACCAGACAGTAAAGAGCGTGACCAATATACCCTTTTGTTCTTGATAGTTCTGATAATGATAATAAATGAGTGTTTAAAGCATTTATTTTACACATGGAAAATGTATTATAAAAATACATAGCCATAAAAGATATAAAATAAATAGAATAATAAAAACAACATATGTGTGAATCAATTAATAGGAAAGATTAGATACATTGACAAGAATAAGAAAACCATCACATATAACGCAGACTTTAAAATCAGGGCGTTATGTGTGGTGGTTTTATTGTTCAAAGTTAATAAAACGATAAAATTTATCATTAATGAAAAAACAGGTGGAAATATTAAATGATGTGGTATA
>DJDY01000132.1:16081-16275 GCA_002435585.1 Lachnospira sp. UBA5912 | reverse complement strand
GTGGTATATTATAATACCCAAAATAAAAAGCAGATATACTATATATGGTTAGAAACTGATAAAAATAGTTAGTTAAAACTATATATAGCATATATAAATTCAGAAAAGAGGTAAATAATTATGAAAAACGTATTAAAGAAAATCGATGCAGTTAAAACAGGAATATTTGCAGCAGGTGTACTTTTTGGTACAGC
>DJDY01000132.1:1199-16001 GCA_002435585.1 Lachnospira sp. UBA5912 | reverse complement strand
AAATTATATACTAACTGCACAGCAGCCGTATTACGTGCAAAGAAGTGTGTTATGAAGACAGCAACAAACATTCAGGAGAATGCAGGTGATATCTATGCAGAAGCTAAGGCTATTAATGAAGAAAGAGAAGCAGCAGCTGAGGCAGTAGATGATATCGATGAAGATGAAGAGCTTGATTTAAAAGAAACAGAAACAGAAGAATAAAACTTAAGAGGCCAGGTTATGAAATTCTATATAAAACACAGCATGAAAGGTCGTATAAGAGTTCATATGGATATGAAACGTATGACTTATAAACAGGCTGACATTCTAGAATATTACCTTAAAAATATAGAATCTGTTTATGAAGTTAAGGTATACGAAAAGACATGCGATGCAGTAATAAGCTATACGAATGATAAGAAATATATAGTTAAAAAACTTGCACAGTTTAGCTATGATAAAGTTCAGGTTCCAGAGGATGTACTTACAAGCTCTGGAAGAGAGATGAATGCATATTATCAGGACAGGCTTGTTAATAAAGTGTTCTTACGAATGGCTAGTAAGGTGTTTCTGCCAATACCATTCAGAAATGCAGTAACAGCGGTCAAATCTGTCAAATATATTGCCAATGGTGTTAAGACACTTGCAAAGGGTAAGATGGAGGTTCCTGTACTTGATGCAACAGCTATTGGTGTATCTATATTAAGAAGTGACTTTAACACAGCAGGTTCTGTAATGTTCCTTCTTGGCATAGGCGAGATTATGGAAGAATGGACACATAAAAAGTCTGTTGGAGACCTTGCAAGAACAATGTCATTAAATGTAAGTAAGGTATGGTTAAAGACAGCTGACACAGAAGTGTTAGTGCCAGTAAACAAGATTAAGAATGATGATGAGATAATAGTCCATGTAAGTAATGTTATACCTTTTGATGGTGTTGTAACACATGGAGAAGCTATGGTTAATCAGGCTTCACTTACAGGAGAATCAGTTCCTGTTGCCAAGAAAGAAGGCACGTCAGTATTTGCCGGAACAGTTATAGAGGAAGGTGAACTTACTATACGTGTCAAGCAGAATGGTGGAAACAGTAAGTATGACAAGATAGTTAAGATGATAGAAGAATCAGAAAAACTTAAGTCAGGACTTGAAAGTAAGGCTGAACATCTGGCAGATTCACTTGTTCCATATACACTTGGCGGTACAGCACTTACATATCTTTTAACAAGAAATGTGACAAAAGCACTTTCAATACTTATGGTAGATTTTTCATGTGCATTGAAACTGGCTATGCCTATAACAGTATTGTCAGCTATAAGACAGGCGGGTCAGAAGGATATAACAGTAAAAGGCGGCAAGTTCCTTGAGGCTGTAGCAGATGCGGATACAATCGTATTTGATAAGACAGGTACACTTACCAAGGCTACACCAACAGTTAAAAGTGTATATTCATTTAACGGAGATGATGAGGACGAACTGTTAAGAATGGCAGCATGTATGGAAGAACATTTTCCACATTCCATGGCCAAGGCAGTTGTTGATGCTGCGGCTAAGAAGAATCTCAGACATGAAGAGATGCATACCAAGGTGGAGTATATTGTGGCACATGGTATATCAACGACTATTAATAATAAGAAGACTATTATAGGAAGTTATCATTTTGTGTTTGAGGATGAAGGATGTCATATTCCAGAGGGCAAGGAGGATATGTTTAATAATCTTCCAACACAGTATTCACACCTTTATCTTGCAATTGAGGATAAGCTTGCAGCGGTTATATGCATAGAAGACCCTGTAAGACCAGAGGCAGCAGCAGTAATAGCAAGATTAAAAGAACTTGGCATATCAAAGGTTGTTATGATGACAGGTGATAGTGAACGTACTGCTAAAGCTATAGCAGAAAATGTGGGCGTTGACGAGTATTATTCTGAGGTTCTTCCAGAGGATAAAGCTTCTTTCGTTGAGAAAGAAAAGAAAGCTGGAAGAAAGGTTATTATGATAGGCGATGGTATCAACGATTCACCAGCTCTTTCAGCAGCAGATGTAGGAATAGCAATAAGTGATGGAGCCCAGATAGCAAGAGAAATAGCAGATATTACAGTCAGTGCTGATGATCTTTTACAGATAGCATTTCTTAAGGATCTTAGTAACAATCTTATTAAGAAGATTAACCGCAATTATAGAACTATAGTATCGTTTAACTCAGGACTTATCGCACTTGGAGTGCTTGGCATCATACCGCCTACGACATCTGCACTTTTACATAATACTTCAACATTATTGATAAGCATGAACAGTATGAAGGATATACCTGTTGAAGGATAATATAATTAGTAAAATTGACCCAATTGGCAAAAAAAAGCCAATCAGGGTCAATTTTTTTTAAAGTAATGATACAGAAAATATGACCCAATTGGAAGATTGCTGTTTTGCCTGTTTGCAGGCATAAATCAATGGTGTTAAACAACAACGTAAACAATAATACAACCAGTTTATTGATATACATTATCATTAATAACATTTCTTTTTTCTCTAAAAATATTATAATATTAATATGCAGTTAGACAAATCTAACTAGCTACAGACAAAAAGTTTAATCTGGAGTTCAAACCAATATTTTCAGTTGTAATTTTCTTATGAATATAAAATCAAAATCAAATTATAAAATCAAAATCAAATAAGAAAATGAAAATTAAAGAAAATGTTCAAAAAGAAAATACTAATGAAGGATTAAAAAGGAAAGCGAGGGAGTGTTATGTTTCTTACTGTGAAAGATTTAAAGAAATCATATGACAATGGTTCTACAAAGGTAGAAGTACTTAAGGGAATCAATTTTGAAGTAAAAAAAGGGGAAATATGTGTATTACTTGGTCCATCTGGTTCTGGTAAATCTACATTACTTAACATAATAGGCGGAATAGACGATGCAGATTCGGGGTATGTCAGTATCAATAACGAAAAAACAAAAGATATGAAGGAAAATGAGCTTACAAGATATAGAAGAAAACATCTTGGATATGTTTTTCAGATGTATAATCTGATTCCTAATCTTAATGTTAAAGAAAACATAGAAGTGGGAGCATACTTAAGTGATTCGCCACTTGATATAGATGAACTTATTAATACACTTGGACTTTCAGAGCACAGATATAAGCTGCCTAATCAGTTATCAGGTGGACAGCAGCAAAGAACAGCCATAGGAAGAGCGATAGTCAAGAATCCTGATATACTTTTGTGTGATGAACCGACAGGAGCTCTTGATTATCACACATCTAAGGAAATATTAAAGCTTATAGAAGATGTTAATAAAAAATATGGAAATACAGTAATTATGGTTACACATAATGACGCTATACAGAATATGGCAGACCATGTTATCAGGTTAAGAGATGGAGAAGTTATGGAAAATATATCCAATACTCATAAGATCGATGCCAGCAATCTTGAGTGGTAGCCAGATAGTATATGAAATAGATAAAAGTGGAATGTGTAAGGAAAGGTAAGGTTATTTGATATGAAAAATCCTTTGAATAAGCGCCTTTTAAGGGAGTTGAAAGGGGAACTTGCCAAATATATAGTTATATTTGTATTTATGACATCAGTTATAGGTCTTATCAGTGGTTTTCTTATAGCTGATGGAAGCATGTATGATACATACATTAAAAGTTTTGAGAAGTACAATGTGGAAGATGGCAATTTTGAGTTGTATTCAAAAGCAGACGATGACATTATAGCTAAACTTGAACAGGATAATGTCACAATATATGAGAATTTCTATAAAGAAGAGAAGGTTGTAAAGCATAATGATAATAAATGCGACGAAGACAGCCAGAGTACGCTCAGATTCTATGTTAACAGGGAAAATGTAGATAAAGTAGACGTTATGGATGGATACCTTCCAGATGGTATTGATGAGATTGCGATAGACAGAATGTATGCTGTTAATAATAGTATTAAAGTGGGGGATACGATAACGGCAGGGTCACGCATGCTTAAGGTAACAGGATTAGTTGCACTTTCAGATTACAGCAGTCTGTTTTCGGATAACTCAGATACCATGTTTGACTCACTTAAATTCGGTGTGGGAGTTGTATCACAGAAATGTTTTGATGCCTATGATGATACACATATTCATTATGTTTATTCATGGTTGTATGATAATAAGCCATCCGATGACAAAGAAGCTAAAGTCATGGCAGATGATTTTATGAAAACAATCGCTTCTAATGCAATAATTGTTAATTATATACCGCAGTATATTAATCAGGCAATACATTTTGCAGGTGATGATATAGGAAGTGACAGAGCTATGATGATAGTGCTTCTGTATGTACTTATTGTGATTATGGCATTTGTGTTTGCGGTAACAACAAACAACACTATTGTAAAAGAAGCTAATGTTATAGGAACATTACGGGCATCCGGATATACAAGAGGTGAACTTTTAAAACATTATATAGTCTTACCTATCATAGTTACCATATTTGGAGCACTTGTGGGCAATATACTTGGATATACAGCATTTAAAGGAATATTTGTGGATACATATTATCAAAGCTATTCATTTCCGACATATCATACATTATGGAATGAAGATGCTTTTATTTTAACAACTGTGATTCCGGTTATTATAATGCTTGTCATCAATCTGCTCATAATAGGATATAGATTAAAACTTTCACCGTTGAAGTTTTTAAGAAGAGATCTTACACGAAAGCAGAAGAAAAAAACTGTGAAACTGCCAGAATTTAAGTTCTTTAACAGATTCAGGCTAAGAATAATAATACAGAACCTGCCTAATTATATGACATTATTCATTGGAATATTGTTTGCCAATATACTACTGCTTTTTGGACTTATGCTTGGACCTTTGTTAACGCACTATCAGAATGAAATACTTGATAAGCTTATAGCAAACCATCAGTATGTGCTTAAGGTGCCGGTTGATGTTGATGATGATAATGCTGAAAAATACTGTGTGAAATCACTTGCAACAATAGAGGGCAGATTAAAGAGTGAGGATGTGCTTGTATATGGCATTAAAGATAACAGCAGCTATGTAAATATTGATACGGAATTACTTAAGGATAATGAAGTATATGTAACAGAAGGTTATGCTGACAAGTTTCAGATAAAAAAAGGCGACACGATAACTCTGAAAGAAAAGTATGATGATGATAAGTATGAATTCGTTGTAAATGGTACTTATGATTATCCTTCATCATTTGCAATATTCATGTCAGATACAGAATATAAGCGTATATTTGATAAAGCAGAAGATTATTATAGTGGATACTTTTCAGACAACACACTTGATATAGATGAAAAATATGTCGCTACAGAGATAACAATAGATAATCTTACAAAAGTATCAAGACAGTTAGACCGTTCAATGGGAGCTGTATTCAATCTTGTGAAGATATTTGCAGTTGTGCTGTTTGCAGTCCTTATGTTTCTTCTTACCAAGCTTATAGTTGAGAAGAATACAACATCAATATCCATGGTTAAGATACTTGGCTATTCTAACCGTGAGATAAGCAGGCTGTATGTGACATCAACCACAATCGTAGTAGTCATATCAGTAGCAGTGAGTATCGGGTTATCAGTCATCATAATGAATTATCTTTTCCGTGTATTCATGGAAAAAATGTCAGGCTGGATATCCTGCTATTATGCACCATATCTGTTCCCAGTAATGTTTGTGTTAAATATAACAGTATATGCTGTAATATCACTATTTATGATAAACAAAATAAAAAAGATACCAATGGACGAGGCATTAAAAACAGTGGAGTAATGAAAAAAAGAGAGAAGCTGTAAAATGTAATATTGCATACATTTCACAGCTGCTCTCTTTTGATATTCTGTCTATACAATTAATATGATTCGGATATATATAATAAAACAAAGATAGTCAGAATAAAAATAAAATATTTAAAGTTAAAATATAAAAATTAAAATACTAAGTAATAAAACCCCTATAATATTACCTGTAAAATTATTTATAAATCTCCTGCCAGCGTGATACCATTTCAACTGCCTCTATTTCTGATGATACCTTTGTTACAATCATACCATCAAGATAGATTTCATAGACTGGAAACTTCTTCGCACTGTTTCCATGTTTTACCTCTACTTTGCTGTACTTTACACGCTCCATAATAAAAACCTCCACATATTATCAGTATTTCTAGATTGTTATGATTCACATCAACAACATCAGTTATTATATCATAGTGAATTTTAAATTAAAATATCAGTTTTTGTATTGGTACCAAAGTACTAAAAAACAAATAAAAACATTGCATATTTATGCTATTTTTATTATAATTAATAACATAAGTAAATCGTAATTTACAATCGTATTAAGGAGAAAGTATTATTATGCATTCACAACAGGATGTTGGATTTAACGAAAGTTATATTGCAGCACACAGGCTTGACAAAAGACTGGCTGTTATAGATAGATTTTATCTTACAAGTGTAACAAACAGGGCGTTCAATGATTATTTTGGTAACGCTACATATGGTTGCATAACCGAATTCGTTAATCCAGGGGAAAAAGATAGTTTTATAGAATTTATTGATGGGTTTGATGGTGCAGAGACTGAGAAGTGTTTTCTGTTTAGGAACGGCAATGATGAGTACAGGTTAAATCTTGTTAAGCTTCTTGCTTTTGAAGGGGATTCAGTGCTGCGTAATATAGATATTGAGATGCTTGATATAGACAGTGTGGTTGAAACCAATTACCATATATGTGATGATATATCAAGAGAACGTGTGGTTATGGGGCTTACAGGAGAGTATGTGTTTACATATTCCGAACAGACAGGTGATATTAAGATTGTGCGTTATGAGGGAAGCTCAAGAGAAGTTATAGTGCGTATGCCTCTTGATGAATGGCATGATTACATGGCAGATGGAAGAGTATTGAAGGAAGATATTCTGGAGCTTGATAATCTTATAAGCTGTATCAGATCTTATACATCTGATTTCTGCGTTAAACTGACTACCAATATGAGAACATTAGGCAAGGTTATGGAGAAGGTTAAGTTTATCGGAACTATATATACCAAGTATACTGGTGAGAATATTGTTACAGGAAGAATTGTTCTTGCAGATGGGGTTAACAGTATGGGAAATATAGTTGAAGTGGTAGATGAGCTTACCATGGATTCCCTGACCAAGGTATATAACAAGAAAACAATAACAGAGTATGCATCAAGGCTTGTTAAGCAGGATACTGTCAACAGGGTAAGCATAGCTATTCTTGATATAGATTATTTCAAACAGGTAAATGACAGATATGGACACCTGTATGGTGATAAGGTGTTGACAAGAGTTGCAAAGAAGCTTAAGGAAGTTGTTGGTGAAGATGGTGTTGTAGGACGTATCGGTGGAGACGAATTCATGATTGTACTTAAGGGTATCAATGATGATTATGCACTGCGAGGTATATTGCGTGCCATAAGAACACAGGTTAAGTGGGAGTTTAAGAACGATTATGAGAATTTCCAGGTAACTACATCCATAGGTGTTGCGTTTAGTCCTAATAACGGGCATGAGTACGAGGAATTGTTTAAGAAAGCTGATTTCTGCCTGTATGTTGCCAAGGAAAAAGGAAGAGACAGATATGTATTCTTCAGGGATGAGATACACAGAGAGGCTTATGAGAATTCGCTTAACCAGAAGGATAAGATAATCAACGATGGCAGGGAAATGCGAGAGTTAAGATATCTTACCGATATCATGGTACAATATAACAATGATAAGAAGTCAGCTGTTATGACTATGCTTGAGCATATGTTAAAGATGTATAAGGTTGATAATATAAGCATATACAAGGGTGCAGGTCTGGAAAAGGATATATCTGTAGGAACGCAGATAAAAGAAGATGAAGATATGTCATACGTATATTCAGAAGGCTTTAAAAGACTGATGGGTGATAAAACATACATAGCCGCAAGTTTTGTTAACAATAATCAGGATGTTGCACCAGAGTTTGCTGATGAGATGAGAAAAAGACATATATATTCAACAATTCAGTGCCTTATAGGAAGTAAAGATGATATCAAAGGACTGCTTACTATAAACAAAATGAAAGCAGCCTCACAGTGGGCTGAGTACGAGATAGAATGCAGCGTAATAACTGCCACGCTCATAAACGTGATAATGCAATGATGAGTGCCTGTATTAACTCTAAACTCTTATTAACTCTAAATTCTAAAGAGAAACTGTGATTACGCAAAGTTCCTCTTTAGAGTTCATGTTTATACATATGTTTATTTATAGAATTATTAAAAATATTTTAGTAAACAATATATATAGATTTTTCTGAGAATGCAGTAAGTACAAGGCATAAAGGTGTATCTCATAGTTATACTATATATAGTATGCTATGTTGACGAAAGCACCAATATGTTGTAGAATTTAATCTGTTCAAAGATAGTGATAACAATGCACTATACAGGTGATAACCAGAACACTTGTATAGTGCATTACATTGTCTATAGGCTGTCTATAAGACATGACAGATATAGTTTTAAGCATATTGCTAAGAGGTCAGGGAGCAATTTGCACATATACTGGAATCAATAATTGAGTGTTCCAGCATCATAATATCTGGCGTATACGAATGGGAGGGTTTGATTAAATATGAAAATAATTAAGCGTAGTGGTTCAGAAGTAACATTTGACATTACCAAAATTATGGCGGCTGTTTCTAAAGCTAACCAGGAAGTTGTACATAGTGAGAGACTTTCAGACGAACAGATTCAGACAATATCGGATAATGTAGAGAGCATATGTGAGGAGATGAACAGATCTCTTAATGTAGAGGAAATCCAGGATCTTGTCGAGAATCAGATTATGAATCTTCGGGCATTTGCGGTTGCAAGAAAGTATATCACATACAGATATAAGAGAGCACTGGTAAGAAAATCCAACTCAACAGACCAGCAGATATTAAGTCTTCTTGAGTGCAACAATGAAGAGGTTAAGCAGGAGAATTCCAATAAGAATCCTACTGTTAACAGTGTTCAAAGAGACTATATGGCAGGAGAGGTAAGTAAGGATATTACTAAGAGATTCCTGCTTCCAGCAGATATTGTTGATGCACATGAACAGGGACTTATACATTTCCATGATGCTGATTATTTTGCACAGCATATGCATAACTGTTGTCTTGTAAATCTTGAGGATATGTTACAGAACGGCACAGTTATAAGTGAGACTATGATAGAAAAGCCACATAGTTTTTCTACAGCCTGTAATATAGCTACACAGGCTATAGCACAGATAGCAAGCTCACAGTATGGTGGACAGAGTATTTCACTTGCACATCTTGCACCGTTTGTACAGATAAGCAGGGAGAAGTTTGTGAAGCAGGTTGCTGAGGAATTCAAGGCAACAGGTATAGATGCAAGTGAAGAAAAGATAAAAGAGGTTGCAGAGTTAAGAGTAAGAGATGAGATAAAGCGTGGTGTACAGATGATACAGTATCAGGTTATCACACTTATGACTACGAATGGACAGGCACCTTTTGTCACAGTATTTATGTATATAGATGAAGTTCCAGAAGGTCAGACAAGAGAAGACCTTGCACTTGTTATAGAAGAAGTGTTAAAGCAAAGAATCCAGGGAGTCAAGAATGAGAAGGGTGTATGGATTACCCCAGCATTCCCTAAGCTTATATATGTTCTTGAGGAGGACAACATAAGAGAGGATTCAAAGTACTGGAATCTTACACAGCTTGCTGCTAAATGTACAGCTAAGAGAATGGTTCCTGATTATATATCAGAGAAGATTATGAAGAAGCTCAAGGTTGATAAGAATGGTGAAGGACATTGTTTCCCATGTATGGGATGCCGTTCATTCCTTACACCATATAATGATCCTGAAACAGGAAAGCCTAAGTATTATGGAAGATTCAACCAGGGTGTTGTAACTCTTAATCTTGTTGATGTGGCATGTTCATCAGGCAAGGATATGGATAAGTTCTGGAAGATTCTTGATGAAAGACTTGAACTGTGTAAGAGAGCGCTTATGTGCAGACATTACAGATTAAAGGGAACACCTTCAGATGTTGCACCAATTCTATGGCAGAACGGAGCACTTGCAAGACTTAAGAAAGGGGAAACTATAGATAAGCTTCTGTATGGTGGATATTCTACTATTTCCCTTGGATACGCAGGTTTGTGTGAATGTACTTATTATATGAAAGGTGTTACACATACAGATCCTGAGGGAACAGAATTCGCCTTAAAGGTTATGACTTATCTGAGAGATACATGTAACAGATGGGCTGAGGAAACTAATATAGATTTCAGTCTTTACGGAACACCACTTGAGTCAACAACATATAAGTTTGCCAAGAATCTACAGAAGAGATTCGGTAAGATTAAGGGTGTTACAGATAAGAATTATATAACTAACAGTTATCATGTACATGTTACAGAGAATATCAATGCGTTTGATAAGTTAAAGTTCGAGGCACAGTTCCAGGAGTTATCACCAGGAGGAGCTATCAGTTATGTAGAAGTTCCTGATATGAACGATAATATTCCAGCTGTTTTATCAGTTATGCAGTTTATATATGATAATATTATGTATGCTGAGCTTAACACTAAGAGTGATTACTGTCAGGAATGTGGATACACAGGACAGATTCAGATAATCACAGATGATGACGGAAAGCTTATATGGGAATGTCCTAACTGTGGTAACCGTGACCAGGATAAGATGAACGTAGCAAGAAGAACATGCGGATATATCGGCACACAGTTCTGGAATCAGGGACGTACACAGGAGATTAAAGAGAGAGTACTTCACCTGTAAAACAGAAGTAAATGTTCCTGTTTTTACACATTTGGTATGAAACGGTTACATTTTGGTATTATAGATATAAAATTAAAAAAGCAACAGTCTGTTAATATGCAGAATGTTGCTTTTTAATTCGAGAAGTACTAATCAGCATTTTTAAAATCAGTATACAAAAGAGGATAAAAGAAAAATGAAAGAAAAAGAATTAGAAAAATAGAAAAGCAGGATTATAGTATGAACAGAAAAAAACATAATATAAGCAGAATAATACTAGGTTTATTTGCAATGCTTGGCATATTAATGATGCTTGTAAAACCTTCAGTGTCACAGGCGCAGGAAAAAGGTGCATATGATGTATATGAAAAAGAAATCCAGGAAAAAGAAGCGGTTATTCTGTTTACAAACGATGTACATTGTGCGATTGAAGGATATCCCAAGCTGGCGGCATATAAGGCACAGCTAGAGGAAGAAGGAAAAAATGTTGTTGTTGTGGATGCAGGAGATGCTATTCAGGGTGAAGCTATTGGTGCACAGACAAAGGGAAGTGCAATTATTGATATAATGAATGAAACTGGTTACAGTTATGCAGTTCCGGGAAACCATGAATTTGACTATGGGGTCGATAACCTTTTAAAGCTTGCAGCTTCAGATAGCAGCAAGTTTGAATATCTTAGTTCTACATTTGTTGATCTGCGTACTAACAAAACGGTGTTTAAACCATACGATATTGCACAGATAAATGGAATGAGGATTGCATTTGTCGGAATATCAACGCCGGAAAGCTATATAAAGTCAACTCCTACATATTTTCAGGATAGTGATGGTAATCTGATATATGGTTTTTCACAGGATGACTTATATAAGACAGTACAAAATGCAGTTGATTCTGCAAGGTCAGAAGGTGTTGATAAAGTAGTTGCTATAGGTCATCTTGGAATAAATGGAACAACAGATGGCTGGAAATCTACAGATGTGATTGCGAATACAAGCGGAATAGATGTACTTATCGATGCACATTCTCACGAAGTGATTGATGGACAGACATATAAGAATAATCAGGGTGAAAACGTTTTACTAGCTTCAACAGGAACCAAGTTTAAGTATATCGGACAGCTTGAATTAAAATCCGATGGGACACAGCAAATTGAGCTTATTTCACCGGAAACAATTGATGTTAACAGTTCTGATTATGTAAAAGCAGCCTATGAAAGAGTTCAGAAAAAGGTGGATGATTATAATTCACAGATTGAATATTTATATGAAAAAATAGGTACTTCCGAGATTGAACTTACAACAAATGATTCTGATAGTGGGAAGAGAGTAATCAGAAATAAGGAAACTAATCTTGGTGATTATGTATCAGATGCCTATCGTATAGTGACAGGTGCTGATATCTCGTTGGTGAATGCTGGAAGTATGCGTTCATCGATTATGAATGGAGATATAACCAGAAAGAGCTTTGTGGATGTATCTCCATGGCATAACAAGTTATGTGTTATTAAGGCTACAGGACAGCAGATATTAGATGCTCTTGAACATGGAGCGAGAAATTTGCCACAGGAATGCGGAGGTTTCCTGCATACATCGGGTCTGACATATGAAATTCATGCGTATATTGACAGTCCGGTTGTCTTAGATGAGAATGGTAGTTTTAAAGCTGTTGATGAGACAAAGGAACGAAGGGTCAGTAATGTAAAAGTTAACGGAATTGCAATAGATCCTGATAAAGAGTATAAGGTTGCTTCAACTTTTTATATACTAAAAAATGGCGGCGATGGTTTTACAATGTTTAAAAATGCAGAAATTGTAAAGCAGGAAGATATCCCTGATGATTCGGAAATATTATTTAAATATTTTACGGACAATCTTGATTCTGTTATTTCTAAAGAAAAATATGGAAACCCTTATGGAGATGGAAGAATTAAGATATATGACAATAAAGAAGATGTTCCTGGCAGAACAGAAGAATCTGTCGATGCTGGTGCAGACACAGACAATGTTAATGATAATACTGGTAATGCTGACTTCAAAGAAGATGATAATGAGGAAATCATAGAAGCCAAAAGTCCAAAGACAGCGGATGAAAACCGTTCTGAGTTATTGCTTTTACTTGCATTAACAGCTTCCATGGTTTGTATGTATTCATGTAATGCTGATAGAAAAATCAGGGAAAATAAAGAATAAATAAGCATTATAATATGATTTATAATCATTATTATAAAGATAATAATAACAGGTGCTTTGATACCATATCTGTTTACAGACAGTGGTGGTCAAAACACCTGTTTTTAATATACCTGATTTAATCATAGTGTATACACGATGATATATTCTAAATGATTATTATTATACTGGTTTATTGAATAAAAGATACGTATTCAATTATGCTGCATATTCAGAATCGCCGAAGAAATCATTGTACCATACAAGGAACATATATACTGTCCATATCTTTCTTGAGTTGTCAGCCTTACCTTCTTTGTGGTCATCAAGATATTTAACAAGTTCTTTAGTGTTAAAGTATTTTTCTGCTGCTTCACTTGTGAATGCCTTCTTAATCATATTGTAGTACTTGTCGTCCTTGAGCCAGATTCTTATAGGTACAGGGAATCCAAGCTTTTTCTTTTCAGCAACCATGTCTGGAAGATATCTGTGTGCTGCCATACGCATAGCATACTTGGTGTTAGACTTATTAACCTTATACTTTGTTGGTATGGTTCTTGCAACATTGAATACTTCTTTATCAAGGAATGGAACACGTACTTCAAGGCTGTGTGCCATACTCATCTTATCGGCTTTAAGAAGAATATCACCGATAAGCCAGAAGTTGATATCAATATACTGCATTTTAGTTACATCATCTTTATCTTTAACCTTATCATAGAAAGGTTTAGTGAGTTCCTTATGGTCATACTTACCTGTAGGATTCTTTAATATCTTTGCACGTTCCTTCTCGTTAAACATAAATGCATTACCGATGAAACGTTCTTCTATATCTTTGCTTCCTCTTATAAGGAAATTCTTACCCTTGAACTTGAATGGAATAGCCTGTGCAACATTAGCAAGCCCCTTACGCAGACCCTTTGGAAGCTTTCTGTAACCAGCTGTATCAAGAGGCTCTTTATATATGTTATATCCACCAAAGAATTCATCAGCACCCTCACCTGACATAGAAACCTTAACGTGCTTGGCAGCAGTCTGGCTTACGAAGTAAAGTGCTATAGCAGCCGGGTCAGCTAAAGGCTCGTCCATGTGGTACTGTATCTTAGGAATAGCAGCCCAGTATTCTTCGCTGGAAACAAGCTTTGAATAGTTATCAATCTGAATCTTTTCAGATAAAGCCTTTGCATAGTCTATTTCGTTATATTTCTCATAATCGAATCCGACTGTAAATGTCTTGTCACCGTTGAATGTAGCAGCAACATAGCTTGAATCAACGCCACTTGAAAGGAATGAACCAACTTCAACATCACTAATCTTGTGATGTTCAACTGAATCATGCATTGCATCATCGATTTCCTGTACGAATTCATCCAAAGACTTGTTCTCGTCTGCTTCAAATGTAGGTTCCCAGTATCTTTTTATATTAATCTGTCCGTTATGGAAAGTGAAGCAATGTCCAGGCATAAGCTTGTATACGCCCTTGAAGAATGTTTCAGGAAGCACTGAATACTGGAATGTGAGATAATTCTCAAGTGCTACATCATTGACTTCTTTCTTATAAGCAGGGTGTGCTAATATACTCTTAATCTCAGAACCATATATAATATTTCCATCGACTACAGTGTAGTAAAAAGGCTTAATACCAAAGAAATCTCTTGCACCAAAGAGAGTTTCTTTCTCACTGTCCCATATAACGAAGGCAAACATACCACGAAGCTTGTTAAGCATATCTTCACCATACTCTTCATAAGCATGGATAAGAACTTCTGTATCAGAATTGTTAGCAAAAGTGTGTCCTTTTTCAATAAGTTCTTTTCTTAAATCCTGATAATTATATAT
>DJDY01000132.1:0-1088 GCA_002435585.1 Lachnospira sp. UBA5912 | reverse complement strand
GAAAGTCTTCTAAAGCCCATATAAGCCTTGTCGTCTATATACTGACCGGCACTGTCAGGTCCTCTGTGGATGATTTTATTCATCATATCAGTAAGAACATCCTTACCATTCTCAAGGTATCCTGTAAATCCAGCAAAACCGCACATATTACAAAACCGTCCTTTCTTAAATGCAAATATTAAATATTATTACTACAGTCTGTCATAATACAGACACAATAAAAATTGCATAGTAATATTAATATGTCATGGGTATAGTCTTATCGTGTAGGTACAAACAGTTTATTGCCCCTGACATCATATTAATAATGTTTACATGAATATTATATTGCATACGTAAGTGTCTAAAATATCGACTATCATATATGGTTAAAACTCATGTAATCAATTATATAATTATAGCAAACTGGAATATTTAATACAAGACAATTAAATTAGCAAAATAATATTATATAAATATATGTTGTTTATATATTTACAATATATATAAATATATGCTAATATATTAAAAGACAGTTTTTCTATATTGCCTGTGCAGCCGTTATGATTACAATTCAAAGTGTTTTATTATGAACTCGTTTAGTTAAAATGATGAATGATGGCAAAAGTCTCGATATTAATAATCAAGCAATATACAAGACTTTTTGCCTATCAAACTCATAATTTAAATATTGGGAGTATGCTGATATATCAAAGCTTTATTTAATACACCTAAAGTATTGACAAAGCGTATGTTATATGTTACTATAAAAATATAAATTAAAGTTATAGCGCGATAACAAGGATAGGAGATGATGGTATGCCAAGCTAGATATTATGTATTTATATTAGAAAGTTATTTGAAGATATTTGAATTATTTATCTTATATAATCTTATATAACACGTTCACGCTCAATATTCGTGAAAGTTATATCAAACAGACAATAATCCATAGGTAGATACCAGATGTGACCGCAGATTATTGTTGTATCATAATTTTAAGATTCCCATATTAAAGCATTTGTGTAATAAATATATACTATGTTATAATAGCAAAGAAAATTTTAAAATAAGTAAAATTTTATGAAAATCAGATTTGTAGAATAATA
>DJDY01000168.1 GCA_002435585.1 Lachnospira sp. UBA5912 | reverse complement strand
ATTTTTATGATATCATAATCTACTCTTTTCACCACTACACTAACAAACCTGCGTTTTCGCGCTCTTTCGACCTGCTTCGCAGCCGATTCCTTTTCTTTGCACTCGTTACATTATCCCCGATATATTACAACAACATCTCCATCCATAATAAATGTATCACCAACTGGTATTATATTCTCATCGCCACGTTTTACAAGTGCAACAATAAGATTCTCAGGAAGTCTTAGTTCACGTATTGTTTTATTGCACCATGAATCGTCTGCTGTAATAATTCTTTCTTCCAGTGAATCACTATCTGAACTTTCATATGAGGGAACGCTAAGTATAAGATTATCTCCTCCAAGTATCCTGGTGTTTCCCCTTGTTATTATTGATTCCCTTCCCCTTTTTATCATAAGTGCTATAGCACCTGTTGGCATGTGCACCTCACTTATAAGCTTATTCTCCCAGTTATGTCCTTTAGGTATATACATCCTCATAAGCGTGATAGCCGATTCCTCCTGATAGTCATTAAATGTCTTTCTTACATCACTTGCTTCATCTATCATACCAAGTTTTCCTGAAACTGCTGGAAGGAGGGTTCCCTGGATTGCAACTGACATAAGCGATATCATAAAGACTATATTAAACAAATCCTTAGATATAGCATTTCCACTTGCCATAACCGATATCGAAAAAACTATAGAGGATGCACCACGCAGTCCTGCCCATGACACTAACAGACACTGTTTTACTGAGCACCTGAATGGACGAAGAATAGCAAACACAGCCACTGGGCGGGCCACCAATGTAAGAAACAATGCAATAACAACTGATGTTAATATAATAGAAGGAAACATATGCGGATATGATAATAATCCAAGCATAAAGAATATGACTATCTGTGCAAGTGTTGTAACACCATCAAAGAATGGCACTATATTTCCTTTATTCCTTATCCTGCTGTTACCTAACAATATTCCAAGCAGATATATACATAAAAAGCAGTTTCCACCAACATACTGTGATACTCCAAGTCCAAGAAGAACAACTGCAAGTATAAATATGGTGTCAAGACCATTAGCTATTATGTCAGTCCTTGTAAGTACATATATAGCTATTAAAGCAAGAACGACTCCTATAAGTGTGCCATAAACTAACTGCGCAAATATAGCATATGGAACGGAAGTAAGATTATCTCCATTAAGTATGGATATTCCAATAACTGTAAGCATATATGCAACAGGATCATTACTACCACTTTCTATCTCAAGAAGTGAAGCTACTCCATCTTTAAGATTAAGCTTCTTTCTTCTTAATATTGCAAACACACTAGCTGCATCCGTTGCTGATACAACCGCACCGACAAGAAAGCTCTCAGCAAAAGGAAATCTTAATACATAAAAGCAGAAAACCGCCGTAAATGCCGCAGTTAATAACACACCTCCTGTAGATAGCAATATAGCCTTGGCAGCAACTGGCTTCGCAGTTTTCCACTTGGTGTTAAAACCTCCATAAAACATGATGAATCCAAGTGCAATGTTACATATATACTCTGTTGCCTTAAAGTTATCAAACTCAATCCCAGCTATACCATCACAGCCAAAAAGCATGCCAATACCTATAAAAAGAATAAGTGCTGGCATGCCGAATTTACCTGAGAACTTATCTGCTGCAATACATAGGATAAGTACAATAGCCACTAATATTATCTCTAAAGTCATACAATCTCCCTTCCCTCAACAAAAAAACAACTAACATGTCATATTTCTTACATTGTTAGACAATTCTGCAATAAAGGTAGATTATAACATACAATTTAACATTTTTCTATATATAACCATAAAAATAGCATCTGGCATAAATCGCATTTAAAATATAAAAATGTGTTTAATACAATCAGAACAATATCAAAAAAATACCAAAGATATCTTAAAATGTACTGTCACTGTACAGCAGCATTCATTTATTAATGATATCTATGTATTCCTTAATAATATTAACCACTCCATCAACACCAGCTTTGGTTTCATCTATGCATAAGTCATAATATGCTGCATTCCCCCACTCCTGGTTTGAACAGTATTTATGAAACTCTCTTCTTCTGCTGTCCGTTTCATCAACAACAGACTTAGCCTTTTTCTCACTGAAATCATGTTTTACTGCGATATGACGTATTCTTTCAGACTTATCTCCACTTAAAAACACACTGACTTTATCCTTTCTGTCAGAAAATGCATAGTTGGCACATCTGCCAATAATCACACAATTCTCTTCTCCAATCAGCGGATACAAAGCTTTTTTTGATTCAGCAAGAAGAATATCACCATCATCATCACTTATTGTATGCATAAGTGCATTTACTGGAATCTCAGAAAAAAAATAAGGAAATTTCTCATATATACCCTTCTCTTTTGCCAGTTTTACTATGTGCTCCTTATTATAAAAAGAAAGTCCATAGCTTTCTGCTAATTTCTGTCCTATCTCATCACCCTGACAGCCACACTGTCTTGCTATTGTAATAATCATAATATTCTTCCTTTCTGTGTATTAACGGATATCTTCATATTCACCTACATCTTTACTTTACTATACTTATCGGAGCTTAAAGGAAGTTTGCAAATACACTTGCTCCAATAACGGTAAGAATACCTGCAACAGCTATTGAAAGACTACTCATTGCGCCTTCTATTTCACCCATTTCAATAGCTTTGGCAGTTCCAACAGCATGGGCAGATGTTCCAATAGCAACACCTTTAGCTATAGGCTCCGTTATTTTAAATATCTTGCATATAAATTCTGCCAGGATATTGCCTATAACTCCTGTAACAACTATAACAGCTACCGTGATAGTCACATAACCGCCCAGCTCCTCAGATACCCCCATACCAATAGCAGTTGTAATAGACTTTGGAAGCATCGTTACATATTGTTCATGTGTAAGTCCCATGATCATTGATAATACAAGAACCGTAGCAAGGCTTGTTACCACTCCTGATGCTATTCCAAGAATAATAGCTGCGAAATTACTCTTTAGAAGCTGAATCTGTTCATATAAAGGAATAGCCAGACATACTGTTGCCGGTGTTAAAAGCCAGCTTAAATATTTAGCTCCTGTATTATAGCTTTCATAATCCACCTTTCCAACTATAAGTACTACCATAGTAACTATAATAGATATAAGTAACGGATTAAATAATCCTATTTTAAACTTCTTTTTAAGGAATATTCCTGCCACATATGCAATAAGACTTATTGATACTCCTGCAAATGCTGAATCAAGAAAAAAACTGTTCATCTTAACATAATCTCCTTACCTGTTTAGTATTGTTCTTTCTTTTTACTGCGTTTAACTATAAACTGTGTTACATGACCGCTTACTAGCATTACAGTAAAAATGGTAACAACTGTAATAATACATACTGGAATAATTATTGGTTTAAGATTAAGCCATGATGACATAAGCCCTACACCTGCCGGTATAAACATAACGGGCATTATCTCTATAAGAAAATTACCAGCTTCCTTTACCGATTCCAGTTTTATCGCTCCTGATAAAAGTCCGATAAACAAAATCACCATTCCATAAATACTGGCCGGTACTGGTAAAGGAAGCAGTTTGTTTAGAATTTCTCCGATTAATGATATAACCAGAATAATTAAGAATTGTTTTAAATATTTCATAATGTATCTCCATTTCTGCTGTCTTATGCAAAACTGTCGTTCATTATATAACCAGTTACAAATATATATCAAGGTGTTTTTATGAAAATACATTAAAAATACAATTCAAAAATATATTGCAATATTATAAGAAGTTATTCATTAAAGTCAATAAACATTTTTAATTATTCATTTGCCCAGCAATAAATTCTGCATATTCAGGCGACATGCTTCTTAATCTTTCAACAACTTTTTTCAACTCATCAATCACGTAATCTGCATCCTCCTTTGTTATATCCTCACCTATTGTCATTCTGACAGAACTTCTTGCTATATCTTTTCCAACTCCTATTGCAAGAAGCACATGAGATGGATCAATAGAGCCGGAGGCACATGCTGAACCTGCAGATACACATATACCTTTCTGGTCTAACATTATAAGAAGCGGCTCTGCTGGCACACCTATAAAACTAAAATGCATATTACCTGGAAGCCTGTTTTTTCTGTCACCATTAAGAATGACATACGGAATCTCATCTTCTATTCTGTTTATAATATAATCTCTCATATCAGATACATACTTCATATCTTTTTCCATATTCATATCTGAAAGTCTGGCTGCTTCTGCCATTCCTATTATGCCTGGCACATTAAGTGTTCCTGCCCTGCGGCTTCTCTCCTGTGAACCTCCATGAATAAAAGAACCTATCTTTACCTTGTTACTCAAATATAAAAAGCCTACCCCTTTAGGTCCATGAAACTTATGTCCACTTGCACTAAGCATATCAATATTCATATCTTTAACATCTATAGGAATATGTGCAAATGCCTGTACTGCATCTGTATGGAA
>DJDY01000112.1:15054-16575 GCA_002435585.1 Lachnospira sp. UBA5912 | reverse complement strand
TGTGCATGTCCCTGGCTACCGTAACCGATGATAGCTATTGTCTTACCATCAAGTAATGATAAGTTACAATCTGACTGATAATAAATCTTAGTCTCTGCCATTTTAATATACCTCCGAAAGTAATAAAAATATTTATTTTAAACTTGCAGCTCCTCTTGCAAGACCAGTAATGCCAGTTCTTGCGAGTTCTGTAATTTTAAAACCATCAAGTAATTCGATGAATGAATCTATCTTACTCTGACTGCCTGTAAGTGAAATAATAAGAGAATTCTTAGCAACATCTACAATGTTAGCTCTGTATATATCTGCCATAGTTGTAATCTGCTGTCTTTCTTCCCTTGTACATAATACTTTGATAAGAACAAGCTCTCTGCATACAGATTCATCGTGTGGAAGTTCTACTATTTCCTTTACATCTATAAGCTTACCAAGCTGTTTTTCAATCTGTTCAAGCACATCATCATCACCAGTTACTGTTATAGTCATTCTTGATAACTTAGGATCAAGTGTCTCTCCAACAGTAAGACTGTCTATATTGTAACCTCTGCGGCTGAATAATCCTGCCACACGGCTAAGAACACCTGATGAATTATCTACTAGAATTGAAAATACTGCTCTTCTCATATATCTTTCCTCCAAAATATTATATTATGATACACAGCATGTAAACAGACATATTCATTCTTATACAAATGATAAAAAACAGCTCACACCTCTGTTAATGCTCTTATCGTCATATAAAATCACACATTATTGTAGCAACTAGCACCCCTGTTGTCAACCATAATAAAACAGTTCACAGTTTCACAGCTCACTGTTTCTTTCTCCATAGTTCACAAGCCATTCGGCTTCTTATAGCAATATCTGTCTCCTGTTTTCATATAAACATAATCTTCTTCCAGATGATTACATATTACAATCCACTATCACAGATATTAACTATATTGGCATTTAACTTATCTGCATCTGACATATCATGCGTTGATACTATAAGAATCCTGTCTCCTATATTATCTATGATATAATTTATCACTTTATCCTTTGTGTTATCATCAAGACCTGCAAATGGCTCATCCATCACGACAACATCGGATTCTGCCATAATTGCACGGACTATCTCAACACGCCGCTTCATACCACCACTATACTTTAAGCATGGCTTATCAAGTGCTTCTTTATCAATCAGCTTACCAAGCTCTGCTTTAACAACGTCTTTGCCGCACTTTCTTTTAAGAACCATAGATACATTAACGACAGGACTTAAATGCCCAATAAGGCTGTTTTCCTGAAATACTGCTGACACGCTGTACTTATAGTCATTTTTCTTTGTTGTGTCTTCTCCTGTATATGTAACCATTCCATAATCAGACTCTGTAAGCCTCATAATTATATTGAGCAAGGTGGTCTTTCCTGTTCCAGAGGCTCCCATTATACAGGTTGATTTCTGTGAATCACACTCTATGCTAACGCCTTTTAACACACATTTTCCATCATAACTTTTTTTCACATTATCAATTATAT
>DJDY01000112.1:10248-14985 GCA_002435585.1 Lachnospira sp. UBA5912 | reverse complement strand
TTTCATATTATTATTTATATTCCATTATGTTTTCTGGTATCTATGTATATATTATCTTGTACATTCTATATACAAGTCTTCTGATACACCCCTGCATTTCTACACTTACATATGCTGCAATCCCCTGTATAAAGCCGCAAATATACAAAGAATTATCTTCTCAACAACGTAACTTATTGCTATAACGACTATACTCCAGGCAAAAAGTTCTGATGACAAAAGATACATCTTGGCATAATACATGCTTGTTCCTATTGTATTAGAAACAAGACCTATTATCTCTGCTGATATACCAGCCTTAAAGCACATACCAAGAGCAATCTTTAACTGCGCTTGCATATAAGGATATACACCTGTCATATACACATATCTGAATCTGTTAAACATTCCCATATCATACACCTGTGCCATGTGCATAAGCCTGATATCTGTATGGGCTATTCCTTCTGTAACGCCTGTTGTAATCATAGGTATAACAACCATAGCTGATATTATACATGACACATTCTTAGAGCCAAACCACATAAGCAGCAATATGATAAATGCTGCCACTGGAAGTGACTTCATAAGCTGAAGCGGTATTTCTATAAACTCTGCCACAACCTTATATCTTCCTGAACATATACCAAGCAATATTCCTATAAATATACCTGCCAGAAGTCCCCTGCCTATATTAAACATACTATGCATTATTGTGATATAAAACTGTTTAGTCACAATCATGCCTGCGATAGTTTTTAATACAGCAACAGGACTTGCAAGCAATAGCTCAAGTCCTGTAATCATACTGGCAATCTGCCATATTAGCATCCATATAAGAACAATAATCAGTTTCCTAATGTGTTTCATTGTCCTTTTCTCCTGTTTTTTCATTTTTATTTTTAAAAACAAGAACTTTCTGTATCATCTTATCTGATACTGACAATATCCTGAATGTATATCCGCCACATATTGTTTCGAACTTTTCATTCTCTGCTGGAATCTTGCCAAGCTTATATATCATATATCCATTAAGTGTATCTATATCTTCACAATCAAACTTTATTCCAAGTTTTTCCTCAATATCCTCAAGCTGTGTCTGACCATCCATCTCATATCTGCCATCTGACAGTTGTTTTATCTGCACTTCTTCTTCATCATACTCATCGAGTATGTTACCAACTATTTCCTCAAGAATATCTTCCATGGTAACAATACCTGTCGTCTGACCATATTCATCTACTACAACTGCAAAATGGTTCTTTTTAGACTGCATTTCCTTGAACAAAACACTGACACTTCTTGTTTCCGGTATACAGAATGGCTCAAACAGAACCTGGTTTTTAACCTGATATAGTTTTTTATTTCTGTCTTCTTCCTTAACATATACCTTAAGAAGATCCCTGATATGTAATATCCCAATTATATTATCTATGTCACCATCATACACCGGATATCTTGAAAAGCTCTCTTCCATAACAATATCAAAAGCTTCGCTGACGGTAAGCGATGCATCAAGTGCTACAATATTCTTTCTATGAGTCATAACATCTTCGGCCTGTTTTTCAGCAAATTCAAATATATTGCCTATCATCTCAGCCTCATTTTCTGCTATAACACCCTGTTCATGGCTTTCATTGACCATGTCCATGATTTCTTCTGTTACATCTTCATCTTTTTTTCCTTTTCCGAATCTCTTAAACAGATTGGAAAACAATCCTTCATTTCCTTCCGCGGGATGACCCTCGTTCATAGTTTGTATAAATCCTTTCGTTTGTTATTTGTTAATATTATAAATGCCAGGTACATATATCTGTCCCTGACTTATGCACAGACACTGCTTTCACTGTGCATATATATTCAGATAATTATTATTAGAATAGCACATACATAACATAACAGTCAACAAAATGCATAATTTACACAACATTTTATCTTATGTATATTACCCATGATTCATCTCAAGGCTTACACTTAGTGCCTTATCTACCTGACCTATAATATCATTATCCAGATGGCACACTTTATCCTTAAGTCTTTTTTTATCTATAGTTCTTAGCTGTTCTAAAAGTATAACTGAATCTTTAACTATATCATAATGACATGCATCTATCTCAACATGTGTTGGAAGCTTTGCCTTATTCATCTTAGATGTTATTGCTGCACATATAACTGTAGGGCTGTGCTTGTTTCCTGTATCATTCTGTATGATAAGAACAGGTCTTATCCCACCCTGTTCTGAACCAACAACTGGACGTAAATCTGCATAAAATATATCACCACGTTTTATTACCACTTATATCACACTCCCAAAGCATTTACTTAATCGATTATAGTTAAAGTATTGCCAGGTTTCTGGTGTTTATTCATGCGTATACATTATTCTATATCAGATAATTACCATATATTATGACATTTGCTGGCATGATATTCACACATTGTTTTACCACTTCACATTTCATGTACATTTATTTACTCAAACATATTTTGATAACACTGCTGATATATTTTCAACAATATCTTCTGCAACCATAGAATACTTTGTCTTTTTAAGAGCTGCTTCATCTCCTGCCAGACCATGTATATATACTCCAAGTTTAGCTGCCTCAAAGCAATCCATTCCCTGTGCCATAAGTGAAGTTATTATGCCTGAAAGCACATCTCCTGAACCTCCCGTAGCCATTCCGTCATTACCTGATATGTTAATATATACATCATTTCCATCTGTTACTATAGTTCTAGCATCCTTAAGTACACATATACAGTTATGTTCATTGGCATAATCCACTGCTGTACCTATTATATCAGCCTTAATCTGTGTTATGCTTTTTCCTGTCATTCTTGACATCTCACCTACATGTGGGGTGACAACAATATTTTTTCCTTCAAATACTATATTCTCTGTGGCAATTATATTAAGTGCATCTGCATCGTAGAGTCTTTTCTTACCGCTATCCTCTATTGTTCTTCTTACCAGTTTTTCTGCTATATCACCCTGGGAAAGTCCAGGACCTATGCATAATGCATCTGCCCAGCTTATCGACCTGTCAAGATTGCAGGGAAGTTCGCAGCCATATGTATCAAGAAGACATTCCATATTGTTACCCAGTACAATATTTCTGTTATCACTATGTGTTATAAGCTTCACAAGACCTGCTCCCATGCGGTATGCTGCCCTTGATGCAAGAATAGCTGCACCTCCATACTTATCCGAGCCTGCTATAATCAATGCTTTTCCGCAGCTTCCCTTGTTGGAATCCGGCATTCTTTGTGGCATATTACTTGTTATATCTGCCTTTTCATATACATATCTATTCTTAGGCATTCCAATATATTCTGCAAAGCCTATATCAGCCGTTCTAACTCTGCCACAGTATACGGCTCCAGGATATAACACCTGTCCTGTCTTAGTATATCCAAATGTTACCGTTACATCCGCATTTACCGAGCTTTCCATGACCATACCGCTTGTTGCATTTATCCCTGATGGAATATCTACTGACACAACACAGGCACCTTTACTATGTGCCTTGTTAATGTTTTCTACTATAGAAGAGGCTTTTTTCTCAAGATTTCCTGATAATCCGATGCCAAACAATGCATCCACAACAACCCCATAACCAGAAAAATCCGGGTCATCAATACATTGTATGCCCAGATTTCTTATTATGTTCAATTGTATTCTGTATTCTTCTGTCGGATGTCTTCCTTCGTTAAGGAAAACATCAACCTCATATCCTTTAAGGTGCAACTGTCTTGCTACAGCAAGCCCATCTGCACCATTGTTACCACTTCCGCATACGCATATTATACGCTGTCTATCAGCTTTCACCAAAAGTTTATCTGTTATATAATCTGTTACCGAAAGTGCTGCCCTTTCCATAAGTACAACCGACGGAATTCCAATTGTATGTATGGAATAAGAATCAACATTTTTCATCTCATCTGCATTCAGTATATACTTCATAAGCACCTCCACTGATACTAAGACATTATTTTATTGGTTTTCCTCTGTTTCATCGTTAATCCTGTCAACAGCACTGCAGTTATCTGGTCCTATGATATCATGGATAAGCGAATATATATTCTCATTAACTGTCTCTTTATCCTGCTTGATAAGAATATTCTTTTTAAGCTTAAGTCTTGTAGCATCTATCCACTTGTTTAATACTTCTATATCTTCATGATTAGAATTCATCTTGTTGTAACATACTTTAAGAGTCTCTGTTAAAAGCTTTTCGTTAGCTCTTGCCAGTTCCCTTGGAAGTTCCATAAGCTCATCCTCAAGATTAGCTATTTTATCCTTAGATTCCTGTATGAGCCTCTGGTTCTGATTCATGATCTTCTGTCTTGCTTTGTTGTCATCATCGTCTTCCATATTCTCAACAACATCATTAATAAGCTGTTTTTTAAGTTTCTTTATATCCTTAATGTCTGTATTTAGTCTTCCCTGCTTCTTAAGCAGTTCGTTAACCTGCTTTTCCCAGTAACTTATCTCATCTGTTTTTATCTTATCGTTAACTAGACGATACCATCTTTCATCGAGTGTAAGAATAGGAATATTGGTAAAAACTCCTTTTTCTTTTAATGCATTGTATGTAATCTCAGACATTAACAATCCCCCTTTTTAGTTCTTATTGGCAATTGTATATGAAAGTCTCATAAGACTTTCTGATAAATGAACATTCTCAACAATAACATCTTCTGGAAGATTAAGATCAGTATGAGCAAAATTCCATATAGCCTTTATTCCCGCAT
>DJDY01000112.1:907-10160 GCA_002435585.1 Lachnospira sp. UBA5912 | reverse complement strand
CTCAATATTATTATCTTTAATAAAATCTTCAAGCTTATCCATAGTCATAATACTTATATTATCTCTTATAATCTGTCCCTCAAGTTCTGGATTGCTGTCAAAGACTCCACGTACTACAAAACCTCTTTTTTCAAAATCAGCATAGTTAACTATCGCTCTACCAAGATTGCCTGCACCGATGATAATCATGTTATGCTTACGGTCTATTCCAAGAATCTTACCGATTTCATCGTACAGATATCTTACATTATAACCATAACCCTGTTGTCCAAAACCACCAAAATTATTAAGATCCTGTCTTATCTGGGAAGCTGTAACCTTCATCTTGGCACTAAGGTCTTTAGATGATATTCTCTGGACTCCGCTTTCAATTAATTCTCCAAGATATCTGTAATATCTTGGTAATCTTCTAATAACTGCTGACGATATTTTCTTACTATCTTCCATAACTATCCTCTGTTTCTGCATATGAAGTGCCAGAATATTGCTGCAACAAACATATTTTACTGGCACTCCATATATGCTTTATAATACATTTTATAATATGACATTAACATTCTGTTAATTATATAACAATTCCCTTTTTATGTCAAAATGCAAAAAAGCTATATAACATTTTCTAAAACCTTATACCATATCGGCATTACTTAATAAAATATTACAAAGACTTTGCTTAATTTATATTATTTATCCAAGCACTCTTTTTGCTATATCTACAGATTCTTTAGCATCCTTTGAATAAAAATCAGCATGTATTTCCTTTGCATACTCAGGTGTAAGGACTGCTCCTCCAACCATAATCTTACAATCAAGATTATTCTCATGTATGAGTTCAATAGTTTTTTTCATAGACACAAGTGTCGTTGTCATAAGTGCTGACAGTCCACATAGCTTGGCATTATTTTCCTTTATCGCATCTACAACAGCCTGATATTCCACATCCTTACCAAGGTCTATAACTTCATAACCGTAATTCTCAAGAAGAACCTTCACTATATTCTTACCTATATCATGAACGTCACCCTTAACCGTTGCTATTACTATCTTTCCCTTACTTACTGGCGCATTGTTGTTCATGACCATGTGTTTTCTTATAACATCAAAAGCTCCCTGGGCAACTCCTGCTGCCATAATAAGCTGTGGCAGGAACAATGTTCCTTTTTCAAACTCTTCACCTATCTTATCAAGCGCAGGAATAAGTGCATTATTGACAATATCCATCGAATCCATGGTAGACAGCAGCTCTTCTGTTATAGATGCGCCTTCATTTTTAAGTCCTTTTTCTACAGCATAAAACAAGTCATCACATGTATAACTTCCCTTCTTATCTTTTAGGTTAACATTGCCACCATCTGCCTGTCCCTGTGCTGTGGCTGCCGTATTGCCGGCTGTAGAAGCTGCTCTAATGTTCATTGGATTGATTTTACTTACGTTAGGCATGGATGCATATGCTTTTATATAATCAACAGAATTCTTATCTATATTGGCAAGAAGCTTATATGCTCTTACTGCTCCCATCATTTCATATATATTCGGATTAATGATTGCAAGATCAAGTCCGCTCTGCATCGCCATTGTAAGGAATATGTGGTTAACAAGCACCCTGTTAGGAAGTCCGAAAGATATGTTAGATACTCCAAGAACCGTTCTTAATCCAAGCTCATGCTTAACTGTATGAAGCGCATTAAGAGTTTCCATAACGCCTTCCTGTTCTGCTGATGCAGTAAGTGTAAGACAGTCTATATATATATCCTCCTTCGGAATGCCTATAGCAACAGCTCTGTCCATAATCTTTCTTGCTATAGCAACCCTATCCTCAGCTTTTTTAGGAATACCATCCTTATCAAGTGCAAGTCCTATAACAGCTGCACCATATTTCTTTACTATAGGAAGAATATTGTTAAGTGAATCTTCCTCACCATTTACCGAGTTAACTATTGGTTTTCCATTATATATTCTGAGTGCTGAATCAAGAACCTCCGGAATAGTTGAGTCAAGCTGTAAAGGAACATCAACCACAGACTGAAGTGACTTTACTGTATCTATCATCATCTGTCTTTCATCTATACCAGGAAGACCCACATTAACATCCAGTATATCTGCTCCTGCTGATGTCTGTTCAAGCGCCTGTCCTAATATATAATCCATATCATTGTCAAGAAGCGCCTGCTTGAACACTTTCTTACCTGTTGGGTTAATTCTCTCTCCTACCACCCTTGGCTGGTCAACTATTACTGTGTTAGTAGCTGAACATACCGCTGATGGGATAACTACCGGTCCTTTTGGTGGATTGCCTTCTTTTTTAAGCATTGCAGACAACTCACTGATAAACTCAGGTGTTGTACCACAGCAGCCACCAAACACCTTTATTCCATACTTTCTTAAGTCTTTCATAAAGTCTGCAAACTGTACTGCATTAACGTTATACTGGTTAGTAACAGGATCGGGAAGACCAGCATTAGGCTTTACTACGACAGGAAGGTTCGTCCACTGCGTAAGTTCTGCTATAACAGGTTCCAGTTCTTTAGGACCAAGTGAACAATTAACACCAAGCGCATCTACTCCAAGTCCTGATATGGTAAGCGCAAATGAGGATATCTGGCATCCAGTAAATGTACGCATATTTTCCTCAAACGTCATAGTTGTCATAATAGGAAGAGAACTGTTCTCTTTAGCGGCAAGTACCGCTGCCTTAACATCAAGCAGATCTGTCATGGTTTCAAACACAACCAGATCTGCACCTGCTGCCTCCCCCGCTTTAACTATCTCAGCATACATCTCGTAAGCTTCTTCAAAGCTTAATGTACCTGTTGGCTCTAACAACTGACCGATAGGTCCTACGTCAAGTGCTACAAGTGCTTCAGGCTTGACATTATTACATGCTGTCCTTGCATTCTTAATACCTGCTGTGACAAGTTCTTCAACTGAATGCCCACATTCTTCAAGCTTGTATCTGTTACCGCCAAATGTGTTAGCATATATAATGTCTGAACCGGCATTAAGATACTTTTCATGTATAGATATTAGAAGCTCTGGCTGTGTAATATTAAGCATTTCTGGTGTTTCTCCCATCTTCATGCCTGCCGCCTGAAGCATGGTTCCCATACCACCATCAAGAATTACATATTCCTTTTTTAAAAGTTCTTTCAACTTATTATCCATTGCAATGTCCTCCTGATTCCCTGAAGCTGCATGTTCCTTTAAGATTACATGACATACAGCCTTTATTCTTTGCACTAACCTCACCTGTTGTAAGTCCTATAACTGCTGTTACGGACTTTGTCGGAACCATCATATCAGTTTTTCCAATATTCAGTCCTATTAATCTTGGTGCATTAAGTACCTTTAAGAAATCTCCCTGCTGTGATAATGGCAGATCTCCATATCCTATGCCAAACCTAAACGTCTGGTTATACTCTGGAAGTTCTTCTTTAATGATAGCTTCTAACTTATCGCACACCTGCTCTATAGCTGCACTTGCAAGACTATCAGAAACAACTGCCCTGGCAAGGTCAGAAGCCTGCATGATACGGAGCAGCCTGTCTATTCCAGATGATAATGTAACTGCTATAAGTGCAGCCATATCGCAGCCCTTAAGATGTTCTTTTATCGAATTGCCCTTAAGCACAAGACCTGTGCCATCAAGTTCTACACCATTATCTTTCTGTGTCACACTCACAACCCTGTATGTATACCTTGGAACTGCCGCCTTTATAACCTCTGCCTCACAGTCATCTATAAGTGCATCTATCACCTTGTCGGCACCGATTCCCTTGTATCCTAAATATCTTAGGACCTCCTTACGGTTAATTGGTCCCAGTTCAATCTGCTTTCTCATAAGGCTGCTCCTCTCTATATTCTGGTTACTTTTCATATTTTAATTACTGGTCAATGCCAATATTTAAAGCGAAAGTTAATCTCTGTTTTTCTTAGCTCTGTCCTTACTTTTATGCTTTGACTTTCCGTGGCTTTTCCCTCTTGTCTGGTTAGCTTTTTCCATATTTACACGACGTCCCTTTATCTGAACGTTATCATTCATGGCCTTAAGCACTTTCTCAGCATGGATTGCAGGCACATCAACAAATGTGTAGTTATCCATCATATCAATGGCACCAACAAGCTTTCCTGGCATTCCTGACTCACCTGCAATCGCACCAAGAATATTAGCTGGTTTTATCTTATCTTTCTTACCGATATTGATAAAGAGTCTTACCATTCTTGAATCATCTCTGTCAACATCAAAATGGAACTCTTCCACCTCATCTTCTCTGTCAAGGGTATCTCCTATAAGCATCTTAAGAAGTGCTGCTGCCATATCCATAGATGTATATTCCTCCTGGTTAACATGCTCTTCTACAAGATTAACCATATCTGTAAGTCCACCTTCTTCAATGGTCTGCTTAATCTTGTCAAACATATTATCAAGCTTGGTATTCTTAACATCATCAAGTGATGGAACCGGCTTTGCAAGTATCTTTGTCTTACAATATCTTTCTATATCCTTTAACTTATATACTTCCTTGCCACTTATGAAAGAAAGTGCCATGCCTGATCTTCCTGCACGTCCTGTACGTCCTATTCTGTGTACATAATATTCCTCATCCTGTGGTATATCATAGTTGAATACCATATCAACATCATCTACATCTATTCCTCTTGCGGCAACATCTGTAGCTATTAGAATATCTACTTTGCCACTTCTAAAGTCATCCATGACTCTGTCTCTTTGCTGCTGTTTCATATCACCATGTATTCCATCAGCGAAATATCCTCTTCCCTTAAGTTCAGATATGAGTTCATCAACCTGTCTTTTTGTGTTACAGAATACTACAGAAAGCCTTGGATTATATATATCTATAAGCCTGCATAGCACTTCTGTCTTATTCTTAGGTCTTACTTCATAATAGAACTGCTCTATATTGGATACTGTAAGTTCTTTTCTTACTACCTTTATAACCTTTGCATCTTTCTGGAAACTTCTTGCTATATCCATGATTGCTCTTGGCATAGTTGCTGAAAACATAACTGTCTGTCTGTCCTGTGGTGTTTCAGTAAGTATTGTTTCCATATCTTCCCTGAATCCCATGTCAAGCATCTCGTCTGCCTCATCAAGAATAACCATATTGATATTATCAAACTTGACAGTCTTTCTTCGCATATGATCCATAACTCTTCCAGGTGTACCTACGATAATCTGGACTCCTGTCTTTAAAGACTTAATCTGTCTTACTATCTCCTGTCCACCATATACAGGAAGAACCTTTATGTCACTCATATATTTTGCAAGCTTGCGTATCTCTTCTGCTACCTGTACCGCAAGCTCTCTTGTAGGACATAAAACAATAGCCTGTGGTTTCTTTATCTGTGGGTCTATCTTCATAAGCATTGGGATGGTATATGCTGCTGTTTTACCTGTACCTGTCTGTGCCTGTCCTACTACATCTATTCCCTCGCACACTGCTGGTATTGCCTGTGTCTGTATAGGCGATGTTTCTTCAAACCCCATATCCTCAATTGCTCTTAATATTCTTTCATCAATATTTAACTCTTCGAATTTCATTCATTTCCTCATTTCTTTTCTTGTTAAGGGATTCACTAATACATGCCAACAGCATCTTTTATTACATGTTCCCCATTATTATCATACTTCTTTTTATGTCTAACTTATAAATAATACATTACTGTTGTAAATAAGTCAAAATTATTAATCCGTTTTTTATTTTAATTCTTTGCAATTTCATATAAAAACAAGTATATTATAATGTACGTGTTTAAAACAAAGCAAATAAATCAACAACGGATAGAAAGGATTTCACCTATGATATTATCTTGTAATAATATAAGTAAATCGTTCGGAACTGATGTAATAATCAAATCATGTTCTTTTAATATTGAAGATCACGAAAAAGCAGCTATTGTTGGTATCAATGGTGCCGGCAAATCAACATTGCTTAAGATAATCACGGGGCTTGAACCTGCTGATACAGGACTTGTCACACTTGCTAAGGACAAGACTCTTGGATACCTTGCACAGCAGCAGAATCTAGGAACAGATAACACTATATATGATGAGTTATTATCTGTTAAACAATACATCCTTGATATGGAACAGGAACTCCGTGATATTGAAAAAAAGATGAACACTGCTGATGGCAATGAGCTTGAAATACTTATGAAAAAATACTCTGACCTTAACCACAAATATGAGATGGAAAACGGATACGCATATAAAAGTGAAATAACCGGCGTTCTTAAGGGTCTTGGATTTTCTGAAGATGACTTTAATCTTAACGTAAACACACTTTCAGGTGGACAGAAAACAAGAGTGGCTCTTGGCAAGCTTCTTCTTGCCAGACCCGATATCATTCTTCTTGATGAACCTACTAATCATCTTGATATGGAATCAATCCGCTGGCTTGAGAACTATCTTCTTAACTATAACGGAGCTGTACTTATTGTTGCCCATGACCGTTACTTTCTTGATAAAATAGTAAGTAAGATCATCGAACTCGATAATGGTATAGCAACTGTATTTTCTGGCAACTATACCGACTATGCAGCCAAGAAAGCAATACTTCGTAACATGAAGCTTAAGGAATATCTGAACCAGCAGCGTGAAATCAAGCACCAGGAAGAAGTTATCACAAAACTTAAACAGTTCAACCGCGAAAAATCGATTAAAAGGGCTGAAAGCCGTGAAAAAATGCTGGATAAAATAGAACTTGTCGATAAACCTCAGGAATTAAACGACAAAATGAATATAAAACTTGAACCTAACGTAATCAGTGGCAATGATGTACTTACAATATCTAGTCTTACTAAAAGCTTTGATGGCATAACATTGTTTAATGATATTAACATAGAAATCAAACGTGGCGAACGTGTTGCACTTATTGGTAATAACGGAACAGGAAAGACCACTATACTTAAGCTTATCAATGGTATCATTGAACCAGATTCCGGCTCTATATATCTTGGTGCCAAGGTTAACATAGGATATTACGACCAGGAGCATCATGTTCTTGACCCTGATAAAACCATATTTGATGAAATACGTGATACTTATCCAGACCTTAATAATACACAGATAAGAAACACACTTGCTGCATTTCTATTCACAAACGAAGATGTGTTTAAATATATACGTGACTTAAGCGGTGGAGAAAGAGGCCGTGTTTCACTTGCTAAGCTCATGCTTTCCAACGCCAACTTTCTTATACTTGATGAACCTACTAACCATCTTGATATCGTATCTAAGGAAATACTTGAAAATGCACTCAACAATTATACAGGAACTGTTCTTTTTGTCTCGCATGACCGTTATTTCATAAATGCTGCTGCAACAAGAATAATTGAGCTTTCCAATAAAACAGTTGTAAATTATATAGGAAATTATGATTATTATCTTGAAAAAAAGGATATACTTAGTGCAAAGCCAGTTAATACAGAATCCGATGTAAAAACAATCCATGCACAGAAGGCTGCTGATTCAAAGGCCAGCTGGCAGGAAGAAAAAGTAAAGCAGGCACAGCTCAAAAAGATCAAAAACGAACTTAAGCGCACAGAAAATCGTATAACCGGGGTTGAAGAACGAATAGAAGAACTGGATAACATGTATGCCGACCCGGCCATAAGCAGCGATACCGCCAGATTGATGGAGATTCACACTGAAAAAGAAGCTTTAAGCAAAGAACTGGATGAACTGTATGATAAATGGGGTGAGCTGACAGATATGGCTTAACATTACATGTAACGCCCCCTGTTTACTATTATATGGAAAATAGTGTTAACCAATATATGGTTAACTTTATACACACATTTATATATGAAAAAACTACGAAAAATGCCGAAAAAAGGCAATTCTTGAGTGGTTTTTATTGACAAAGTTACTCATATGGAGTATAAATAATTTATACTTATTATTACTTATTTCATTTAAGGAGGATGTAGTTTATTATGAATAAGACAGAGTTAGTTGCTGCAATCGCAGAGAAAGCTGAACTTTCTAAGAAGGATGCTGAGAAGGCTTTAAAGGCTTTCACTGAAACAGTTGCTGAAACATTACAGAATGGAGATAAGATTCAGTTAGTTGGTTTTGGTACATTTGAAGTAGCTGAAAGAGCTGCCAGAACAGGTAAGAATCCTCAGACAGGTAAGGAAATCAAGATTCCTGCTTCTAAGGCACCTAAGTTCAAGGCTGGTAAGGCTTTAAAGGATACTGTTAATAAGTAATTAGAAAAAGTGATTTTTCTTATAACATTACGGCTGTCACTTAGGTGACAGTCTTTTTTTGATATAACTATTAAGAATTAGTGTAAACATAATAAATTAAATCGTCTTACAGACCTGTATTTACTTTTTATGCATTTATACTCCACAAACGAATGAATAGTTGTATCAATCAGAAAGGATATAATCAATTATGGAAATAGAAAGAAAATATCTGGTATCACATATACCTGAAAATCTTGAAAACTTTCATTACAGACATATAGAACAAGGGTATCTTTCAACTAATCCGGTTGTAAGGGTGAGACGTGACAACGATAAATACTACCTTACATACAAAGGTAAAGGATTGATGGTACGTGAAGAATATAATCTTCCTCTTACCAAAGAGGCTTATGAACATCTCATCAAAAAATCTGACGGCAATATAATAACGAAAAAAAGATATGAAATACCCGATAATACCGGACATACTATTGAACTTGATATATTTGAAGGTGCGTTCACAGGAACCGTATTAGCAGAAGTTGAATTTGCAAGCATCGAAGAGGCTGACAGTTATATACCACCTGAATTTTTTATAAAAGATGTAACAACAGACCCTGCATATCACAATAGCAATATGAGTAAAAAGAGGTTTGACCAATGAAAAAATTGATTGATATATTAGATATACATCCTGATATAACTTTGGAAACTCTACAAAGGGCAAGAATGGCTGCCTTCACTCTTATAAAATGGCTGCTATGTTCTGCCCTTTCCGGTTCTGTTATCGGACTTATAGGTGCTCTTTTTTACAAGTGCCTGCAATACGTAACTAATATAAGAACAACTTATAGTTTTACACTTTTCCTGCTTCCAATTGCAGGAGTAATCATCGTTTTTATGTACAGGTTAACTAACGAAGCTGACAATACCGGAACCAATCTTGTTATAACCGCTATACAGTCGAATGTTGAAGTTCCAGCAAGAGTAACTCCACTTATTATCATATCAACTCTGCTTACTCATCTATGTGGTGGTT
>DJDY01000112.1:194-861 GCA_002435585.1 Lachnospira sp. UBA5912 | reverse complement strand
CATTACAGGTTGGCGGATCCTTAGGAGATTTTTTTGCCAAATTATTGCACTTTGATGATAAGGATACAAGAATCATGATTATGTGTGGAATGAGCGCATGTTTCTCTGCTTTATTCGGAACGCCAATATCTGCTGCTATATTTTCAATGGAAGTTATAAGTGTCGGTGTAATGTACTATGCTGCACTTGTTCCTTGCATAATATCAGCTCTTATAGCACAGGGAGTAGCTGGTTTACTTAATGTCACTCCAACGGCATTTGTAATCGGCGAATTATGCGACTTTAACTTATCAACTGGAGTACGCTTAATTATCATGTCCGTATTGTTTGCCCTTGCAAGTATAGCATTCTGCTACATACTTCATACATCAGCAAAGATTTATTCAACATATATTGAAAACCCATATATACGAATTGTTATTGCAGGTTTAATAGTCATCTGTCTTAGATACATAACTGGAACAACCGATTTTCTTGGAGCTGGCGCACCTGTTATTGCATCAAGTTTTGTAACAAGCTGCGCATGGTATGTATTCATACTTAAAATGATATTCACAGCCGCTACTCTTGGTGGTGGATTCAAGGGTGGTGAAATCGTTCCTACACTTTTTGTAGGTGCTACTCTTGGAAGCTTTCTGGCCCCATTATTCGGACTACCAGTCGGATT
>DJDY01000112.1:0-128 GCA_002435585.1 Lachnospira sp. UBA5912 | reverse complement strand
TGTGCCGCATGTGGTATGGTAAGTGTGTTCTGTGGCGTAACCAACTGCCCTCTTACATCATTTATCATATCAATAGAAATGTTTGGCATATCATCTATGAAATATGTCATAATCTGCATCGCAATAAG
>DJDY01000034.1 GCA_002435585.1 Lachnospira sp. UBA5912 | reverse complement strand
TACTATTATTAGTATATTACATTTTTATACAATGTCAAGTTATGGAATATTTTATAATATATTTAATTTCACTCCTTATAATATATGCTAAGCTTTCATCATTCCAGACATTATACAGCTTCCAGCCGCCCCGTATTCCATGACCTCTTTTCTTCTTCCATCATCTATATCTATTCCTCCTATCGCATACACCGGAATAGTTACAGCTTCACACACCTCTTTCAGGAAAATCAATCCTCTTGGTTTTAATCCTTTTTTACAATCTGTGGCATATATATGTCCTGCTGTTATATATGTTGCTCCCAGATTTTTAGCTTCAACTGCCTCTTTAACTGAATGTATGGAACATCCTATCTGTATATTTTTATTATTATCTTTTTTATCATTAGAATCCTTATAACAGGAATCAGATAAACTATTCATATATTCCCTCATATTATGCAGCGACATATGAACTGTATTAATCCCAAGTTCTTCTGCTACATTAATATATGTGTGAATTATTAACCGTACATTATAACTATTGGTTATATTATACACCTCCCTTGCAAGTTTTGCATACTCTTTTTCAGGCAAATCCTTTTCACGTAAAATAATTGCTTCAGGCTCTAACCTACACACTCTTTCTATCTGTTCTACAAAAGGTCTTTCACATAATTTTCTGTTTGTAATTGCTATAACGTCATTTAACATATGTTTTTCCTCGATATTTATATATTCTGATATAAATGCAGAAAGTAAATTCTGCCACTTGCTGATTATCAGTCAGGATAATAATTAAGAGGGTCAAAAATAATTTTCAACCCTCATATTTTTATTATTCTTATGTTTTAAGCTGTAAAGTACAACATGTATCTTAGCTTTTTCTGATTAACCAACATATATATAATCACTCATAACAGGCTGAAGTCCTATCTTTACAAGATCATCATATACCTCTTTGACATTTCTTCCATCTGATATTTCAAACTGCTCATCGCCCTTATCGCTATCTTCTATATCATCCGAATGGCTTCCGATTCCAGTGCTGACACCGGCTGATATCTTAGTTGCGGCTATATTCATGAGATTATTCCTTACTCTTGCACACTCTCTGGTGGATACTGTTATGCTTGCAAATGGCATAAACAGTCTATATGCTGTGACAACCTGCAAAAGCTGTGCCTCATGAACATCTTTAGGATTAATCCTGTCATTATTGATTATAGGTCTTAATCTTGGACATGAAAATGCTATCTCTGCCTGTGGATACTTTCTCTGTAAAAGATATGCATGCATGCCTGTTGCAAATGCATCTTTCCTGAAATCATCCAGACCCAGCAATGCTGCAAAACCTACTCCACGCATACCTCCTTTAAGTGCACGCTCCTGTGCATTAAGTCTGTATGGATATATCCTCTTATGTCCTGCAAGATGCAGTGTTTCATATTTATCTGAATTATATGTTTCCTGAAATACTGTAACATAATCAGCACCACATTTGTGAAGATATGCATACTCATCTGAATTCATAGGATATACTTCAAGACCTATTACTTTAAAATATTTCCTTGCAATCTTACATGCTTCACCTATATACTCAACGCTTGACATCTTCTTACTTTCACCTGTAAGTATAAGAATCTCCTGAAGGCCGGTCTTTGCTATAGCCTGCATCTCTTCTTCTATTTCTTCATAGTTAAGCTTTGCCCTCTTTATCTTATTATGGCAGTTAAAACCACAGTATATGCAATAATTTTCACAATAATTAGCTATGTATATAGGTGTGAAGAAACATATTGAATTGCCAAAATGCTTTTCCTTTTCTATCTTTGCTGCCTGCGCCATCTGTTCTAAGTAAGGAAGTGCTGCGGGTGATAAAAGCGCCGCAAAATCTTCTGGTGTGCGATTACTGGCATTAATTGCATTTTCTACATCTTTGGCGGTATATTTATCATAATCATAATTATTCATGGCAGCTATAACCTGCTTATCTATGTCTGAATCAAGTACTTCCATATCAGGCATATATTCCATATGATTAGTTCTGTTCTTTTTCTGATCTTCTCTTATTTCATCGCTTAATATACTTTCGTTTATATGTAAATCTTTTTTCTCTTCGTTATTACTCATTTCATTGTTACTCATAATTAATAATCCTCATTTCTGTGCACATTTTTACACATAACGGATTTGTGCCAGGTATACTAAGGCACTAATACCGCATGTCAAAAATCTATTTTTCCACCAATTATCATTTCTATTCGTGAAGATAACCAGTTAGCGGAGAAGAAGCACTTGCACCATCATTCTTAACTCTTCCAAGACCTGCAAGATATGCTTCTCTTCCTGCACATATTGCATTCTTAAACGCTGCTGCCATACGTGGAATATCCCCTGCTGTTGCTATAGCTGTGTTAGCCATAACTGCTGCTGCACCCATCTCCATAACCTCACATGCCTGTGAAGGACGTCCAATACCTGCATCAACTATAACTGGAAGATCTATCTCATCTATAAGAATCTGAATAAAGTCCTTTGTACATACTCCCCTGTTTGATCCAATAGGTGCTGCAAGAGGCATTATACATGCTGCGCCAGCATTTGCCATATCTCTTGCTGCATTAAGATCAGGGTACATGTAAGGCATGACAACAAATCCTTCTTTGGCAAGTATTTCTGTTGCTTTTGCTGTCTCATAATTATCTGGGAGAAGATATTTAGTATCTCTTATTACTTCTATTTTGACCATATCGCTATGGCAAAGTTCTCTTGAAAGTCTCGCTATTCTTACAGCTTCTTCTGCGTTTCTTGCACCTGAAGTATTAGGAAGAAGATGAACATTCTCTGGTATGTAATCGAGTATATTGGCAAGTCCGCCATTATTAGCCCTTCTTAAGGCAAGTGTTACTATTTGTGCTTCTGCCTGTTTAACTGCAGCATCTATAAGCTCAAGAGAGTATTTGCCAGAACCAAGTATAAAACGTGATGTAAATTCATATTTTCCTAACTTAAATGTATCATTTAACTGTTCTTTGTTTTCTGTGTTTGTTGCATTATTACTCATTGTTTTGTCCTCTTTTTGATATTATTTTTATATTTAAGCTAAATCAGCATGACATAAATACCAGATATTTTCATTATTATCCAGTAATCTACCAGTTCATATATCAGCCTCCACCCATAAAGCTTAATACTTCTAACACGTCATTATCTTTTAATACAATATCCTGATATCTTTCTTTGGGGATTATTTCTTCATTTAACTCTACAACAACATGTTCTGGCTTATAATCATTAGTTGTTATGAATTCAGCAATATTAGTATTGTCCTTTACATCTTTTTTCTTTCCATTAAATATTATATCTGCCATTAAGATATTCACCTCTTTCCATAGCTTTTCCTCTTATACCTAAAACATATACAGATGTTTAGCATGTCACAGCTCCACAAGTCCAACCGCTATAAACGAATGACCTTTCATCCACACATCCTAAATATAAGCAAAAAGAAAGGGTTCACGAAGAAAAGCGCCCTTGGTGGTGCTCCCCTTCGTGAACCCTTACGATTCACTCTATTAATAATGTTTATTAAGCTGTTAATTACTATAACATTTGTTCTTTTATTTTGCAAGTCCTAATTCTTTTTTAAGTTCTTCTTTAACCGCATCGCTTGTAAATGCGGCATCTACTGAATTATTAAGAATAATTTTTTCCTGTTCTCTTGTAAGTCCTGATTCTTTTTGCATATAACGGAATTCACTTTCAAGAGTTATCCCCTCTATAGCCATATCGTCTGTATTAAGTGTTACTCTGATTCCTTCATTCAGGTATTTTACAAGTGGGTAATCATGCATATTTTCTACAGCATGAGTCTGACGGTTACTTGTAGGACACATTTCAAGGCAGATACCCTTATTCTTTACAAGTCTACAGACATCTTCATCTTCATATATTCTTACGCCATGTCCTATTCTTGCTGCACCATATTCTATGGCACATCTTACACTGTCTGCACCAGCTGCTTCACCTGCATGAATAGTAAATGGTATGCCGTATTCCCTGGCCTTAGCAAAAAGCTCTGCATACTTCGATGTAGGATAAAGAGCTTCTGCGCCTGCTAAATCCATGCCAGTTACACCGCCATCTTCTACAAGATACTTTTTCGTAAGCTCTAATGTTTCACAATTCGCTGCTTCATTTCCATCACCACGCATACAGCATAGTATAATATTAGCCTTAAGATTAGTTCTTTTAAGTCCTTCTAGTGCAGCCTGCACTGCTTCTTCCTGTGACATTCCCTTTTCTGTGTGATTCTGTGGCGCAAATCTTATCTCCGCATATATAACTCCCTGTTTTTTTATGTTTTCTGCGACAAGATATACCGCTTCGCTTATTCCCTCCTGTGTCATCATAAGTTCATCTGGAAGAGCAAAGCATTTAAGGAAATCATTCAGGTTAGTACAATCTTCTGGCACTGTGAGAAGCTTTTCAAGCTGCTCATCATTTTCTGCTGGCAGCTTTATATTCTGAAGTATAGCCAGTTTCTTTGCTATATCCGGTGTTATTGCACCATCAAGATGCAGATGAAGATCTATATACTTATCTGGATATATCCACGTATCGCACTTATTAACTGATGTATTAGTTTCCTTATTTTCTATATTATATTTTAAATCCATATGATTTATTCCTTTCTTGGACTGTCGGGCTTTCGCCCTATCCGTCTTAATTCTTTCAATAAGCTTTGGGCTAGCACAGCTTTTTGTTTCCTGCTCTCCTTTTTGCCGCCGTGCATGTCCAAGAAAGCTTCTCTTTCTTGGACTGTCGGGCTTTCGCCCTATCCGCCTTAATTCTTACAATAAGCTTTGTGCTAGCACAGCTTATTGTAAGAATTAAGACGGGCACGGCTCATTGCTTACGCACATTATAGCATAGTTTTTTTTGGGGAGGGGATTTTATTTTTATTATATTATTTTTATACTTGATATATAATCTTTTTTATGTTATAAGTTAGCTATTAGTATGCATATTAGCAATATTAAACTAAGGAAAACAGCAATTCAAATCTAATAAGTCCAATAAATCCGAAATTATACTTCCACGTTGGAACTACAAAATTTAATACCCAGATAGATTTTCCACTATTACAAAGATACCATATTATTAGCCTTGACACATTTAGAAAATACAGATATGCTGATATTATTAAAGGTAACACTAATATAACGGAATACGATTATGATAAAAGTGTATATGATAGTCCACTAGATAACGAAATGTTACGGAACCGGCTCGCATTTCTTTCACTTTTTGTTACAGAAAGCGTAGATGATGCCATAGCAATTCAGAAAGTATTTCCAGAACTAACAGAAATATTCGAAGAAATGAACGTAAAAAATAGATGAACTAGAAGCTCTCTTAAACATGCGGAAATGAGGATTATTATGGAATTATTTGATATTGTTGATGAAAACGGACTACCTACAGGAAAGACAGTTGAAAGAAATATTGCTCATAAAGATGGAATAAGACACCGTTCAGAACACGTATGGATAGCACGTCATACACCTGATGGCGTAGAAGTTCTCATGCAGAAACGTGCCATAATCAAAGATTCTTTCCCCGGTCGTTTTGACACATCAAGCGCAGGACATATACGTGCAGGTGAGAATCCAACTGAATCTGCTGTAAGAGAATTAAATGAAGAGCTTGGCATAGCTGCTGTAACCAGCGACCTTAACTTTATCGACACATTTGTTATAAATTACGAAAAAGAATTTCATGGAAAATTATTCAAAGACAACGAAATAGCATTCGTCTATGCTTATACCAAACCTGTAGATATTAATAAGCTTGTTTACCAGACTGAAGAGGTAGAAACAGCTGAATGGTTTAATCTTGATTATGTAATAGAAGAATGTACTAAACACAATCAGAAATTCTGTGCACCTATGGGTGGACTCCGCCTGATTAGAAGATATATGCAGAATAATTGAATAACTAAACAATAAGCATCCCCTTAATGATACTCTGATGTATGATTGATAATATCATTAAGGGGTTTACTATTTTATATTATTTTATGCTTTTCGCTGCTTTAAACTTATATTTAAGAAATTCTATCTATAACACTATTAGAGTTCCTACAGACTCCAGTCTGCTGCTGTAAGCTGTGCATTAATCATCTGTGCATATACACCATTCTCATTCTTTAATTCAGATGGCTCACCACTCTCAACTACGACACCATCCTTTAAAACAACTATTTTATCAGCATTAGCCACTGTTCTCATTCTGTGCGCTATGATCATTACTGTCTTATTCTTTATAAGTCTTGACAATGACTCCTGAATAAGTGTTTCATTGTCAACATCAAGTGAGGCTGTTGCCTCGTCAAGAAGAATAACAGGCGCATCCTTTAAAAATGCTCTTGCTATGGATATTCTCTGTCTTTCTCCTCCTGACAGCTCTGAACCATTCTCTCCTATCATAGTATTCCAGCCATCAGGCAGCTTCTGCGCGAATTCTTCGCAGTGTGCCAGCTTTGCTGCTGCAATAACCTCATCATCAGTTGCATCCATACGTCCTATCCTTATATTTTCCATAATCGTGTTATTAAATAATGTAACATCCTGGAAAACTATTGAATACAACGACATAAGTGTTTCCGGGTCAATCTTTGATATATCCATTCCACCAACAGTTATCTTACCCTTATTGATATCCCAGAACCTTGATGCAAGTCTTGATACTGTAGTTTTTCCACCTCCTGATGGACCAATAAGAGCTGTGACTTCCCCCTGTTTCGCAACAAATGATACATCCTTTAACACAACTTCTCCTGTATTATAAGAAAAACCAACATGTGAAAACTCAATATCATATCCCTTGTTATCTAGTACAGAAACTCCTTCCTGGGTATCATGTGACAATATTTCATCAAGTCTTTCACTCTGTACCTTAGAAGCTATAATAGCAGCCAGATTCTGTAATGAAACCTGCATAGGATCATATATTCTTGAAACTACCATAAGGAACATAAAAAATGTAACTATATCTATTTCGCCTCTTGCAAGCAGCCAGCCTCCGACTAATGCTACAGTTGCTATTCCAAACTTTAAAATCATCTGTGCACTTCCAACAAATACCGCTGTTCCAAGCTCTGTTACAATAGAATGCTTCTCAACTGACTTAATCTTAGCTTCAAGACCTCCCATATAATCATCCTGTACATTATATGCCTGAAGATCTCTTACACTCTCTATACATTCCTGGATTCCGTCTGCAAGCTTCATATTTAATACCATCTGATTTTCATTAAGCTTTTTCTGAACCTTTCCAGAGCAGCCAACTATTATAAATGATATTGGCAGTACCCACAATGCTGCAAGTGCCATTCTCCAGTCAAAAAAGAACATCCCTGCAGCTACTATTCCAGTAGATATACACGCACCAACAAGCTCTGGTATGAAATGTGATGATGCTGTTTCCATCTGTGCACAATCAGCCATAATCGTACTCGTCAGATCAGATAAATCTTTCTTTCCAAAAAATGATAATGGTATCTTCCTTAGCTTTTCTGCAAGGGTTATTCTTCTTACACCACTTTCAACATACGTTGAAAGAAAAGTTGCATTATACTGTATATACGTTGTAACCGCAATCAGTAAAAGCGTTATTATTATACCTGCTATATAGAATCCACCTTTGGATGAAAGTGTTCCCTCCATATAATCTTTAACAAGCAAATATAAAAGTGCAACAGGCAGCATAAGTACGATATCTGATATTGTTACAGATACAAATGCCTTAATCATGTCCGAAGCTCCCCGTTCAGACAATGCATACTTGTGCATTAACTTCTCTTTAATACTCATATGAACCTCCATTTCCTGATTTTTGATATTGATAAATCGTCAACTTTCAACCATTTCTTCTGATTTTCAGCCATTCATCATTGACTTTTTTATTCTTATCTGTTTCTTACTTAATCATGACAATAAGGTAATTAAACATTTTTATACTTCATCGGGCAATATATTGTCATTGCCAATCTTCCAGCTTACTGACTTGTTATATTCACGCCACATATGTGCATATACCCCATCTTCATGCACTAGCTTGTTGTGGCTGCCACTCTGTACAACCTCTCCGTCCTTAAGAACATATATTTTATCCACATTCTTAATAGATGATAATCTATGAGCAATCATAATAACGGTCTTTCCTCTTGATAACCTTTCAAAAGCCGCCTGTACTTTAACCTCATTATCCGGGTCTGCAAATGCTGTTGCCTCATCAAGTATAAGTATCGGCGCATCCTTTAGCATAGCCCTGGCAATAGCAATTCTTTGCATCTCACCACCTGACAGATATACTCCATTTGAACCAACAATAGTATCTATTCCATCTGGAAGCTTCTCAATGATATCTTCACACTGTGCATTTTTTAAGGCTGCCATAACCTCTTCACGGCTGGCATTCTTTTTACCCATTCTGACATTGTCATATATAGACATTTTTAACATGCTACTGTCCTGAAATACAAATGAAACCATATTCATAAGCTGTGTATTATCTATATTTTTAACATTAACACCTCCTATTAATATACTGCCTTCACTTACATCAAAAAATCTTGCAATAAGGCACGCAAGGGTAGTCTTTCCACCTCCTGATGGTCCGACAAATGCAGCCTGTTCCCCTTCTTTGATATCAAAGCTTACATTGTTTAAGGCATACTTCGCAGTGCCTTCATACATAAATGATACATTCTTAAAGCTGATTGACTTATTCTCTGGCTCACTTGTCTTTTCTGGCTGTTCCAAAGGCTTCATATTAAGAATACTATCTATCCTTGCTAAAGAATCTTCAACAATCATGGTATTCTCACCTGCATACATCATCTTTGTAAGAGTTACCGTAATTATAGGTGTTATGATAATATAGAAAAGAAGATTAAGTAAAAATGTGTTATCAACACTTCCACTTTTTACTCCTCCGAATAGATATGTAGCCGCAATAAGCAATGCAAATACAGCATTTATTGCTGTGGTATAAGCTGTCATAGGAATACGTAAATCCTTCGTATAGGAAATGGTCCACTTCTCATATTTCTTAATAGAATCCCTGAACCTTTTAAAAGAAAAAACAGACTGTCCGAAAGTTTTAACTACAGGTATTCCCCTGATATACTCAACAGCTTCGCTTGACATTTCCTCTAAGGCATTCTGATATTCTGTCATCTTTTTCTTCATATTTTCACCCATCATGGTTCCCATAATCAAAAATGCTGCCAATACTGGAATCAGACATAAAAGTCCAAGTCTGAAGTCGAATACAAAAAGTAGTATTGCAAGACCTATAGGCGTTGCAGATGCAACGTATTTATCAGGAAGCTGATGTGCTATATAGGTTTCTGTTGCTGCACTTGATTCATTAACAATCTTTCTTATTCTTCCACTGCCTTCCTTATCCATAAAGCCAAGTGGAAGCTGTAATATATGCTTCATAAGCTGTACACGCATATTGGCCTGTACCCTGAATGCTGCAAGATGCGAACACACAAGACCTCCAATATATATAAGCATTGCAATTAACGCTGATATAACTGCACTCCATCCATATAATGAGATATTCTGTGCCGCTGAATAATCAGGTGCAACACTAAGCACCTCTTTTATCAGGCACCATATAAAATAGAATGGTACAAGTGCTGCAAATGCACTTATAGCCGCAAGCACCCATGATAACTTCATAAGTATACTGTAGTTACCTGCATACTCTGATAAACGGCTTACAGACGATTGTTTTTTCTTGCTTTTCATACAATCCACTTTCCTTTCTGTTAAAATATTTTTCTTTTACTTATAATTATCTTTAAAGATTTTATTTATATGATGTCGAGGTAAAATCTCTCTACTTTAATGCTCATATTGTGAAACATAAGATCTTTCACCCACTTACAAGCAAGCTAATGTACGCTTAGACATTTTGACCCACCCACATCATTTATGTTATATATATTGTCTAAGCTATCCAAAGTAAGTTACAACTAACTTATAACCCTAATTATTGGCTGCTTCATATGCTACAATATCATATAACACATAGCAGCCTTAACATTTCTTATCATATTATGTAAGTGTAAATTACAAAACAATGGAGCACTCACTATATTGTTATAAGTATATAATCATGCTTTTTTTATGTCAATATTACATGTTATAAAATCGTGTTATTGATATACATTATCATTTTATCAAAAAATCTGGCATAATAAACCTCATTTCTACACGATAAAACCCCTTGTGTGAAGGTACATTATTGCTTACATTCACACAAGGGGTTTTATTATTGTGATTATATTAAATCATCATAATTTTAATTATTACTTTTAATATCGGCTTCTTAAATTCCTGCATTAACTTCTTAATGCTCATCTGGATTACTCATTCCTAAGCGCAGCCACCGGATCACTCTTAGATGCCTTCTTTGATGGTATAAGTCCACCTATGAATGTAAGGAATATACTAAGAAGTATAAGTACTATAGCTGGCGCTACTGGAAGTACTGCGTTGATGTTATTGACACCAGACAGTACATGGATAATCGCATTTATTGGAATCAGCATAAGCAGCGTTATACCTATTCCCATAAGTCCGGCACACAGACCGATTATACACGTTTCTGCATTAAATACTGCTGATACATTTCTCTTTGAAGCACCTATCGCCCTTAATATACCTATCTCCTTACGTCTCTCAAGTACACTTATATAAGTAATAACACCTATCATAATAGAAGATACAACTAACGATATGGCTACAAAAGCTATAAGAACATAGCTTATAACATTAACTATTGTTGTAACGGATGACATAAGCGTTCCTACAACATCAGTATAACTTATAACCTTTTCATCCATGCCCTGTTTTTTCATATCAGCATTATAATTATCAAGCATAGTAACTATTCTATCTTTGCTTTCAAAATCTTTAGGATAAATGTCAATTTCACTTGGAACTGAAAGGTCTGCATACCCCAGCTTCTTCATATTGTTATCATATGATGTCACATCTGTGCTAGTCATAAGTGATTTCATAAGATCAGAAAGATCATCTTCATTCATATTCATCTTTATGGCATCTGCAAAGCTGTCCATATCTATACCGAATGCACTTCCAAAATCATAATCTCCCATGGCAGAACCAGTCATATCCGAACTAAAACCAGTACCTAATGAACTAAGTGCATCTGCCATATTATTACCCATAAGCTGCATCGCGTTTATCATGGCATCAGTCATGCTTGTCATCATCTGTGTCATAACCGATTCCATAGCCTGCTGCATGTTACCTGTAATACTTTCAACCATTTTATTCATTGAATTCTGTATATTGGCAACAATCTGCTCCTGAATGCTGTTCATCATATTAGTTATGATTTTATCAAGAATACCATCTATATTCTGATATCCATTCTGCGAAGCATATTCCATATATCCATCAACCACGTCCTGTCTGAATATGTTCCATAACTGTTCTTTAGATACTTCAAATGTCACTGCATTACCTACAAGCTCTTTAGCTGAATCTGATATCTGCTTTCTTGCATCACTTGTGAGTAAGAACTTAAATACACTCGAAGCTGAGGTATCTTCTATGCCATTATTCTTGACATATTCCATATATTTTTCTTCAAGCTTATTTACTTCCTGAAGAACTCTGTCCTGTGATATGTTCACATGTATAGAATCAATAATAAGCTGTCTGATATCTTTACTTAACTGTGCTGACAATTCATCAGATAATACATATTCCTTGAAACCTGAAAGCATATTAGATATATCTGCTTTAACCTCTTCTGTAAGACTGTCTGCGATGAGTTTCTTAATAGTTTCCTCATCAATGCCACTCATATCTAATCCCTGATTACCATCTCCTACATTTCCGATAATAGAAGATATATCATCAAAGCTTCCCGGATTAAACATAGATGAATCCATCGAATCAAATATAGAAGAATAATCAA
>DJDY01000031.1:15190-23738 GCA_002435585.1 Lachnospira sp. UBA5912 | reverse complement strand
ATTTTTAATGTTGCTAATTCCATTTACTGTGTCTTCTAATGGTCCTGTTCCAGCAAATACAAACTGAATGTTTGGTAACTCTTTGCAGACTTTTAATAATGCTCCAATTCCCTTTTCTTCTGAAAAACGTCCGAAGTACAGAACATAATCTTTCTTTTCGGTATCCTTCCACTCTACTTTGTCAATAAAGTTATGTAAGGCAATTGTTTTCTTTGCAAATAATAGATTGGTATCTAGTTTTGTTTTCATAAATTCAGAACAACATATAATTTTATCAATATATCTATATGTGCCTTTTAGTTTCCATAATTCAGCTTCCATTGCTCCTATTACACTTTTTGCATATGAATTGTGAATACATCTTCCTTTAATACAATTTATATAATATCCACCTAAACATTTTTCACAATTTTTATGGGTATTAGGATTATTAAGCATATGATTAGGACATACAAGCTGATAATCATGTGCTGTATATATAATTTTACAATTCTTTTTTCCTTCTTTACGCCACTTTACTATTTCAAGAATAATAGATGGTGTAATCTGATAATTAAAATTATTCAGATGACAAACATCTGGTTTATAATCATCAAGTACCTTACGAATCTTTACACGAGCTTCTTTACTATATATTGTCTTAAGTGGATACGTAAGTTTGGATATTTTTGAGCCACCATGAAAATCCATATCACTTGTATATGCATCAACTTTATTTCCAACACAACGCCCCTTATGCTCCATACCAAAATACTGCACTTCATGTCCCATTTTTTCTAAGTATTCACCCAATTTAAATATATAAGTTTCGCTTCCTCCATTAGGATATAAAAACTTATTTATCATCAATACTTTCATTTACTATCTACTCCTATATAAATCCTCTGTAAGTTTTACTACATCGTTCCAATTATATTTTTTACATATAAATTCCGCAGCGCACATTTTTAAACCTTTAACCTGTTCTATACTGTCGCAAGCTTTCTGTAGCTTCTTCTCTAAATCCTTTACATCTGATTTTTTAAATAATAATGCCTTATCCTCTACAACTTCTGAACATTCATCAATGTCTGATACAAGACAACAGTTACCATAGCTCATAGCCTCCAGCAGACTCAAAGGCATACCTTCAAGGTCGGAGGGTAATGAATATACATACGCATTACTGTACAACTCCTCTAATATTTTCCCTTGAACAAATCCTGTAAATATTATTCGGTCATCACATTTAGCAAGCTCTTTTAATTTATTTGCATATTCATCTGTGTCACTTGACCCACCTGCAATAACAAGTTTTTTATCTGTTTTAACTTTCTTAAATGCATTTATCAGGTAATGAATTCCTTTTTCTGGTACAAGCCTGCCAAGAAATAAAACATAAGAATCTTTGGTCAATCCATATTTTTCAGTTATAATATCTGCATTACATATCTTTGGACGATTAACACCATTTGGTATAAATCTTGTTTCTCTTCCATATGTATTTTTGAAATAATCCTGTACACCTTTACTTAATACAATTATTTCATCAGCATATTTAACTGCATTTTTTTCTCCCTGCCTTATAAACTTTGAACCAAATCCTGATTTCCACTTTTCTCTCTGCCAATCTATTCCATGAATTGTAACAACCACTCTTTTTCCAAACATTTTGGGAAGCCAAGAAAAAAATGCTGGACCTTCAGCATGGATATGAACAACATCATATTTACCAAAGGCACTATATAGCGCAGCAAAAAAAGAAGAACTAACCGCAGCTAGTCCTTTCTTTTCTATTGTTGGAACGTATTTCTGACATATTCCATCATATTCTGTTTTTTCTTTACTATCATAGTCTGAACCACTTACATGATGACCTGACCTGTTATAACAAGTAACTTTACAGCCATCCCGTACCATTCTCGTACATAGCTCTTTTACAACTATTTCTACGCCACCTTCTCTGGTAAGTCTTTTTTGTCCAAACATTGCTATCGAAAGTCCGTTTTCCATATTTTTCTATTCTTTCCTCTATTCTTTCAACTATATCTTTTCTACAACCTCCAATCCCACGCTCACACCAATCTCCTGCTCAAACATCTCCGTCCTAAGTATTGCAATCCTCTTATGCCTATCTATCTTCTTTATATAAGCTTCCATACCTACAAGCGGACCTTCCTTAACAATAACCTTATCGCCTTCGATTACTCCTATTGATATAGGAATTTCATAATCATCTCTGACCATAGCCTTAAATAGTGCTTCTTTACCAGCCTCTATTGCTATAAAAGCATCATTATCACGACCAAGTATCTTCGTAAATTCTGGTACATTCTTTAGTTGTTCATATATTTCGTTGGGATTATCGGTATCGATGAACATATAACCTGGAAACATAATTTTTCTTTCTTTATGCCACTCACCATAGTATCTTTTGGCTTTATCAAATCTGATTATGAATATGTCTTCATATAGTTCTTTATCTATAAGTTTTCTGCACATATCTCTGGCAGTTTCCTCTCTGCCTGTTGCAACCTGCACTGCATACCACACTGCTATCATCCCTCTCTATTGTTCTTTACATCGTATTGACTTAACATCACAAGTGTATTGATTAATACTTTCTTACTTAATCGATATAAGTTGTACAAAATATTTTATCTAACAGGGTAGGCTCCGCCATTCTGCAATCAGCAAATATCTTTCTAATTCCAGATTCTCCATATTCCTTGATACTATGTCCGCTTTTCCTACTGCCGTGACAAAGCAACGTGCCATTAGATAAAGTTTCTTGTTTCATATTTCATATTAAAATTCGTTCATCTTTGTTTTTTACTTATTTTGTATTACTTTTTCACATTGTCACATAACTTGATTTCTATATGCTTATCAAGTGCTGATGCATATTTCTCAAGAACAACAAGTGTAGGTATTCTAGTTCCTGTCTCAAACCTTGCAAGATTATAAGGAAGTATGCCTGTTATATCCGCAACATCCTTCTGTGTAAGATTCTGACGTTCTCTTTCTTCCACAAGTTCACCTATGATTTCTGTAGATAATCCTCTTAAGTTTTCCTGAATAGCTTCCTGAAACTCTTCGAGTCTTTTTTTCCTGTAATCGCGTTCGATTATGTAATCTTCTCTGTTGATTTGCATAATATTCCTCATTTCTACGCTTATTAAACGTATACTGTGTTTGTGTGCGTATACTCCCGACACAAATTCCATATGTGAAAAAACTGTTTTCACACGACCTCATCTACAATTGTTTATATATTCTGTTTAATTGATGATATGTACAACGTAATAAATATTATGTTGTATCTTATATACCTTTGATTTATATGGAATAACTACCTGAAAAGGTACAAGTGTAAAATTATGACTGATTAATCCAAGATAATAAAATAGTAGAATTATTATAAATTTTGTTTATATTTGAAATGTGACATTATATGTCTTTATCATCAGATATAATTATATCGTAATGTCGGATTATTGTATTTTTACATAAAATATGTAATATTTGCTTGTTTTATCATTAATGATGTGCTATCATCTGTGAAGATTATGTGATAATACAACATAATATTTATTATGTTGTTACCATCTTTTCTGTTATTGTCATCTTTTATTATTTTTTCTATTATCTATACCTAATTTACTCTGATTGTCACTTTTTTTCTTATTGTAACTATTTCCCCCTTGTATCATTATATTAATTCTATCACCCACCACCATATTCATCTTATCAAGCTGTCTTTTATGTTCCCTGCCTGTTGATTTTATATATATTCTCGTTGTATCTATGCTACTGTGTCCTAGCACATCTGCAAGCTTGGCAATATCATTTTTTATTTTATAGAAGCTTCTGGCAAATAAGTGACGCATATTATGTGGAAATACTTTTTCTGCATTTACTCCTGCAAGCTTACAGATGTTTTTCATCATACGCCAGACGTTGCTTCTGTTTACAGGCTTTCCGCCTGATGTTATAAATATACACCCATGTGTGATGCATTTTTTCCTGACATACTCTTTTAATATTCTAAGAAGTTCACTCGGATACAGAATTCTTCGCACTTTTCCTTTATTATGTATATCAGCCATTCCATACTCAAGCGATTCAACTGTTATATATTGCAGTTCACTTATCCGTATTCCAGTGCTGCCTAATGTTTCTATTATGAGTGCAAGTCTGATATCACCTTTTTTATATGCTGTCTTTATAAGTTTCTCATATTCGTGTCTGGTAATTTCCCTGTTTTCCGGTATAAATGCTTCTCTCTGTACTTTTATCATCTTAACTCTGCTGTCCTGCCATCCCATAGCTTCACAGAAATGATTCGCTGCTGCCAGATATGAATTGATACTTGATATTCTGTACTCTCCACATTTTTCAAGGTATTCTTTATATTTAAGCAATAGTTCTTTGCTTATATTCCGTCCATTTGCATATATCATAAGTTTTCTTATATCTCTTGTATATTTTTGAATTGTCTGTACACATTTTTCATCCCGTATAAGCATTATCCTAAATACTTCTATGAGTTGTTCTGTTATTATTCTGCTTTTGTAACTTCTTTTCATAATATAATTTCTCCATTCATATATAACATTATTAATTGTTTCAGCTTTCTATTGATAAGCTATATCATTATAATAGTTATGTATATATGATGTGTCATTAATTGCGTATCATTTATGATTATTATAGTAATTTATTTTTTCTTTTCTATTTCTTCACATTTTCCTCACATTTTTTCCTTACCACCGTCACATTTTCTACCTAATATAATAACTGTTGAAAGACATAAGAACTATTAGATAACACATAAACCATTGATTATTATGTGTTTGGATATCTTTCAACAATTGTATTTTAATAATACTTTTTCATAAACGATTACTTGTTAAACCTCCCTAAACTTAACAGGTATCACTTTCTCCTTATGCACAATACCCCGTAAGAAAACGTCCTCCCAAGCGTTTTCTTACGGGGTATTGGTATCGCTTTTCTTTTTATCTATTGCAGACTGCTAAGATCAAGCTTATATATACTATCTGTAAGTTGTTCATTTTCCAAAAACATTATCATATATATTGGCATATATACTTTTTTCCCATCTACCTCTATGTTTTGGTCTGAAAATATATATGCCTCTTCTATATTATATTCTTCATTACCAAGTACATTATTAAGTGCGGAATGTTTTTTGTAGTCTTTACCTGATTTTATTTCTAATGGAACAACTTTTTCATTCAGTTCATCTTTCTAAATACCACCATCACATTTTCTACCTAATATAATAACTGTTGAAAGACATAAGAATTATTGGATAACACATTTTTCATTTTTTACCACAGCATTTTTTATATTTTTTCCCCGAGCCACATGGACACGGGTCATTAGGATATATCTTTCTTTCGGTTCTTACTGCTTTACCACCTAACCCATCCGGATACATAGTTGTAGATATAGTATCTGCACTTGCTTCCAGGTCTACTTTCACCCCCATATCTTCAAAATAAGGAGCTGCATCTTTTAACATTCTGGCTGCATGTGTACTACCTGGCACGATTGTTGGCATTCCAACAGCTGATTCATATTTCAACATTTCGTTAGGACTATGTCCGCGGTTTTCTTTCATTCTTGTATTGTTATAGGCATCATTCATCAATTGGATTATTTCTGCAATCTGACCTTCATCATCTAACTGCATGCCGTACTCCATCATTTCTTCGAGTATGTCAGCTATACTTTTTCCTTCATATGCACCTGCCCATATCTGAAGACAATATGTGACAGCATGCTCATATGGCATATGCAATCTCTTAATAAAGAACTTTTCCAGTTTTCTATATGCTATCGCACTAGCTTCATATTGGCAGTCAGAGAGCTCCTCAATCTGCTGTGCAGATGGAATATAGAAAGCTTTATCCATCTGTTCATCTAGTAAAGTTCCAAACTCATTATTGTGCAATATAGGTATATGTATCAACAATCCCCTTTTAGAATATATAGGATAATCCTCTGGCATACCATGCAATCCAAGCTTATTCATAGGAAAAATGCATGATTCAACAATATCTGTTGGCATAGCGCTAAGCATATCTATCATTTCATCTATGCTATCCTTGATTTTTAATCTGTATAGCTTGTATACGATTTCTACCGGTGCTATTCCATAATACTCTTTAAAAAATAATAAACATTTTATCATCCAGCTTTTTTTATGCTGTTCTGCTCTAAATGCTTCATCATCTATCTTGTGAAATATCTCTGACACCTCATCAAACACAGTAAACTTATCTGTTATTTCATCAAATGCACCAAGCCAATATCTATATAGCATCATCCCATCCATGACTTCATGTACAGAAATTTCCTGTGGTTCAACGCATGCCCTACGATAAATATTCATTTGTTCTTTTGTAAGACATGCTATTCTGCTTCTTAACACTTTTTCCGTACAGAAATTCTCTACAAGCCTGTCTATAAGCTCTGCTTTACGCAAACCCGAATATCTTTTTAATTCAAAGCTTCTCGCTTCTTCTAACAATTCTTGTCTTGTTAGTTCATTTAGATGGTCCCTTAATAACATATTTTATCCTCTTTCTGAATTTTTAGTACTGCTCTTGTTCTTCTAAGTCATGTTTTCACATACCTTCCTACATTTTCGCCTTACATTTTTCTTCCGTATTTCTGTCTTGTATTTATTCTATATGAAGCATATCATCCAGCTCTGCAAACACATCTCCCATCGAACCAGTATATTCTATATCGTTTTGTGGGTTCAGCTTAAAATCAAGTGGTTCTCTGTTAAGTACAACCAGATGATTACCTTTGAAATCCCACACAAGCCCCGCTGCAGGATATACTTTAAGCGATGTACCTGCCACTATAAACATGTCTGCCTCTTTTATGGCTTTAACTGCACTCTCATATGCACCTGCTGGTAACTGCTCACCATACAGTGTTACATCAGGACGGACTATTCCACCACATTCGCTACAATGTGGTACTGCCTCTTTGCTTTCATATATATAATCTGATGGGTACTTCTTTCTACACTTCTCGCAGTAGTTTCTTGTTGTAGCACCATGAAGCTCTATAACATTCTTACTTCCAGCCAGCTGATGAAGACCATCTATATTCTGTGTAACTACTGCCTTAAGCTTACCCATATTTTCAAGCTTAGCCAGCACCTTATGTGTCACATTTGGCTGTATGCCTCTTGCATCCATCTTCTGTCTGTAGAATTCAAAGAATACCTTTGGATTGTGATGAAGACATTCTTCACTAAGCAGATATTCTGGTTCATACTTATCGAATTCAACATCATGCTGGTTATATAATCCATCTTTGCTTCTAAAATCAGGTATTCCCGACTCTGTAGACACACCTGCTCCACCAAAAAACACTATATTTTCTGAATTCATTATGAACTCATATAAGCGTTTTGCAGTCATAGCTGCATGCTCCTCTGTAGTTCCACCCTGACTATCCTGTTTATTATTTTTATTCTTTACATTATTCTCTTCATTATTCTTTTTATTATTCTCTTCCATCATAATATATAACCTCCAATATGTTTTCATTATTTCTCTAATATTTTTTTAATATATTTTCCATTATTTTTCTAATATTTCTCCAATATTTTTTAATATATTTTTTCAATATTTCTTTTCAATATTTCTTTTCAATATTTCTTTAACGAATAAGATAAAATACGATATTTATTTAGTAATCTTCACATTTTTCCCACACAAGTTTTCCCGTTTTAACTGCTTTTTCATAACATGAAACCTTGTAGTTAAGACGCTTCATCGTAGCTTCTATATGAGCTTTCTGCTCTTCAAGCCCGGCAAGCTGCTCTTTAAGAAGATCCAGCCTTGCCTGTATTGTAGAATCCCCCTCCTGGAACAGCTTTACATATTCTATCAAGGCTTCTATTGGCACACCTGCGTTTCTCATGCATATAGCATTCTCTACCCAGCCAAGTGCATCCTCATCATAGTCTCTTATACCACCAGATGTACGTGAAACAGCCGGAATAAGTCCTACTCTCTCATAGTATCTTAACGTATCCTGTGATATACCATATTTTTCGCTTACTTCTTTGATTGTCATACTCTTCTCCTCCTGATGCTGATATTATTATCTTCATTTATATTTACTGGAAATATATTTTTCCTATTCTTTTCTATATACTGATGTTAGGGTCAAAAGCCCCCTAACTATGATAACTGCGGATTGTTCCGTGCTGCGCACTCCCACAATCTACACCTGGTATCATATAATACAACATATAGTTAACTCCAAGTCAATATAGTTTCTACTAATATCTGATGCACGAGGGTGGCGGAATTGTGCGCTTTACGCACAATTCCACCCGGTCAGCTCCACATTGTATTAACACAGTTAATTTTTTATATTATATTCTGACAAAGACAGCCATAAGGCTTGTGAGGTATTTTGAGAATAATGCGGAAGGAACACTTGAAAGCTGATTGTGATAGTTCTTAGATATTCCCTTAAATACCCAGCAACGATTTGACATGGATGT
>DJDY01000031.1:0-15103 GCA_002435585.1 Lachnospira sp. UBA5912 | reverse complement strand
GTCAAATCGAGCGAAAACGAAACACGGATGTTTCGTATGAGCGGTTGTGTCCGGTAATAATACCTACATGGAATATCTTAGAAATATCCAATCAGCTTTCTGGTGACTGGAGCTTTATTCTTAAAATATCTCACAAGCCTTATGGCGTCCGTTTGTCAAAAATAATTAACTGTGTTAAACAACAATTTCCTTAAAAATTAAGATCTATCTCTATCCCCTTAATATCCTCATTAATCATATTATTTTTCTTCATAATCTGATTAACCTGACTCTTGGCCTGTTCCATATTATTGGTTTTCTCATCTGTAACTGAAACACTCTGTTCAAGCTTCCTTGTTTCTATCTCACCTTCAATAATATCCTGTTCTTCCTTGCGTTTTTCCTTAGCCTCATCAACCTGTTCTTCACGTTCTTCTTTCTTCTTTTCAGCTTCTTCGGCTTCCTCCTTATCTTCCTCCAACTTATCATCTATGTTATTCTTACCCTCATTGATAAGATTACCATATATGTCTTTTTCAGCTGCTTCTAATATACTATCTGCGGCATCCTGAGCCTTAATCATATCCTGTGACTTAAGCTTATCTGTTTTAGCATCATTGATTGACATGGTAAGCGCAAAGGCCTTCGTTTCGTTCCTGTCAATCTCGTCATATATAGAATCCTTGCCGGCATTTATCATAAGCGCTTTCTTCTGATATTCAGTAAGCGGCTGGCTCTGCAGTTCTTTCAATCTATCTATTTCTTTTTTAGAAAACTTATCACTGAATACACCTGTTTTATTATCCTGATACTTCATTAAAAGTTCAAGATCCTTTTGTTCCTCAGAGTCCTTGTCAACACCATACTGCTCTCTTAATGCTTCCTGACTGTTCTTTATATCTTTTAGCTTTGACCTTAGCTCATTGTTTCTTAATGCAATATCGTCCTTTGCTTTTGCCATGTTATTGATATTGTCTGTCGCTTTGTTATCACTTTTCCATGCATCTGATATTAGCTTCATTGCCTGTTTTCTGGCACCCGTTCTTTTCTCATCCATCATCTGCTGTCTGTCAGTCATAAGATTAAGATTTCTTGCGTTAATAGCCTTAATATTCTCTTTGGCACCTGTTTTCTCATTCTTTATGCTCATATGCGAATTATTAACGTTAATATTAATACTAAGTGGCATATAATACCTCCTTGTTTTACGAAGTAAAATCCGAGCTCCTGTAGCAAGGAGAGATATTTACCTCATTCTTTCGTATATTTTATTCTTTACTACTATTATATCCTGTACTGCTCATTATTTCGTCTGCACTCTGTATCTGTGGAGCTTCTCCCTGTGCTGTAGCATTGTCAGCAACTTCATCCGGATCTTCATATTGCTTTTCTTCTTCATCTTCCCATAGGGATTTATATTTTTTTCTTTTTTCTGTTTTTGCCAGTTCTCCCATATTCTTTGCCATCTGATATAGCTTATCACTATATTCCATAAGCTTTTTTTCGTCTGTAGACGGTACTATATCACCTTTCATCAGACGCCTTGCAACTTCCATAATCTTGGCCATATCAGTATAATAATCTTTCATGGCTTCTCCCTGCTGTTTAGCAGATTCTGCATTAGCCCACATGCACCACTGCTCTGTGAGATTATTCATATAATCGTAGTATTCATTCTGCTTATCCTGCAACGCCTTATATGTAAGTTCTATAGTTGCTGCTTCTTTATCAAGAGTATCTTTATCAGTTCCACTTGCACCCTTAAGTGCATTCTGTATTTCCTTTCTTCTCTTTGAAACAGCTGTCATCTCTTTCTGAAAATCCTGTATCCGTGACCGGTACATCTCACTCGCATCTTTTTATTTTCATATGTATGCACCTCGTAAAACCAACGTATATTACATTAATGATTCCTATAAAGAATAATCAACTCCCTGACCTACTTTTTTCTCTTTATCTGACAATATGTTGTCACTAAGATAATTCTGTGATTCTTTCTGTATCTTACTTAGAAGCTCTTCTATTGATGAAGCTGTAACCATAACTGTATCTGATATATATCTACTATCATCCTGTCCATCATCGCTGTCACTGACTTTTTTCTTTTTATCCTGGCTTTCCTTTATTTTTTCTTCTCTTTCTTTTTTCTCAGCTTTTTTGTCTTTTGCTTTTTCTTCTGCTTTCTTCTTAGCTGCCTTTTTTTCTATTCTTTCTTTCTGTGCAGCACTTGATTTTTCAAGTACTGCAAAATATGTAGCAGTTCCGTTATCATTAACCTGCATGCCATATCCCTTAACACTGGCACCTGTAGCAGCTATACTGTTTCCTAATTGCGATAAACCACTTGCAGCATTAGCGATTATAGTCTCATATTGTTTTCTATAGTTCTCATCTTCTGCCATACGCTCTATTTTATCTTCATCTATAAGAACCACCATATTGTTAGCATTGGCATATGCTGATGCATTGGCTTTAGCCTGTTCTTTCATATCTTCGCTGACAAGTACGAAATTCATATTGGAATATTTCTTTTTTAATTCGTCATAATACTTAGATGCTTTTTCACTTAACTTTGGATTACCTATTGTCTGACCCGACACTTCTGTTTTCTTAGATGTTTTATATGCGGTCATCTCACCTGATGATGTTTTGGTCGTGCTTTGTCCGTTTACCTTAGCATTAGCTGCATTGTCTTTTACCGTATCTGATATATTTGTGCTCTTATTCACATTTTCTTTTTTTCCTGATCTGCCAGCATTAGAAGCTGTATAGGCATAACCTGCCACATATGAAGCATAACTTCCACCTGATATATTATTCATATTCATAATAGACATCCTCCTTGAATGTATCATAACTCTGCCAGATTCCGTTCTAGCATACCTATATATTTATATATATATTATCGGTTGTAAATATATATATTTAACCCAATAATCAACCAATCTATTTTATATTTTGGGGGAATTTTATTCCATATTTTATAAATAATAACTGACAGATTAAAAACATATATACTGCATATTCTTTTACATAAAAAACTATTTATTTTTAGTTAAAGTATTTTCTAAAAGTGTGTTAAAATATATTTATTACTTGACACGAACTCGTTATATGCAAAAAATGTGTGTGAAATGGAGATTATTATGGAATTAAGCAAAGATGAACTTAAAAACAGGCAGATTAAAGCTATAGCTAAAAAACTTACCAGCATGATGACATCTGAGGAAAAGGTATATCAGACATTAAACAGTACACCGCCTATTGAAAGGCTGGGGATAAAAGGCTATGACTGGTGGAATGAAGGTCTGCATGGAGTTGCCAGAGCCGGACTTGCAACTGTATTTCCACAGGCAATCGGCCTTGCTGCCACATGGGATGAAGATCTGGCAGAACAGGTTGCCGATGCCATATCTACCGAAGCAAGAGCCAAATACAACATGCAGCAGCGTATGGATGATACAGGCAGGTATAAAGGACTTACATTATGGGCTCCTAACATCAACATTTTCCGCGACCCACGATGGGGACGTGGACATGAAACTTATGGTGAGGATCCATACCTTACTTCACGGATGGGTATAAGATTCATTGAAGGATTGCAGGGACATGATGAAAACTATCTAAAAGCAGCAGCATGTGTTAAGCATTTTGCCGTACATAGCGGTCCTGAAGGTCTAAGACACGAATTCAATGCAGTTGTTTCTAAGAAAGACCTGTATGATACTTACCTTCCTGCATTTAAAGCATGTATACAGAAAGCTCATGTTGAAGCAGTTATGGGAGCTTACAACCGCACTAATGGTGAACCTTGTTGTGGAAGCCACACTCTTCTTATTGATATATTACGAAAAGAATTCGGTTTTAAAGGGCATGTTGTATCTGACTGTTTTGCCATCAGGGATTTTCATGAACACCACAAAGTTACATCCACTCCTAAAGAATCTGCTGCCCTTGCCATGAATAATGGGTGTGATCTTAACTGCGGACATATGTTTTTACATCTTCTTGAGGCATTAAATGATGGACTCATAGACGAAGAAAGACTATCGGAGGCTGTTACTAACTTATACGCAACACGAATAAAGCTTGGCTTGTCCAAAGATGCCATACTAAAAGCAACAGGCATACAGGATAGCCGTCCTGCCAATCCTTACGATAATATAGGTTATGATGTGGTTGATTCACCTGCTATGAGAAAGCTTAACCTTCTTACATCTGAAAAATCACTTGTATTATTAAAAAACAAGGATAATATTCTGCCTCTTGATAAGGATAAACTACATACTATAGGTATAATTGGTCCTAATGCTAACAGCAGGCGTGCTCTAGTTGGTAACTATGAAGGTACTCCTTCACGATACTATACTGTGTCCGAGGGTATTCAGGATTATGTGGAAAAATATTGCGATAACAACATACGTATCCGTGTATCTGACGGATGCCACTTATATAAGGAAGGCTGGAAAACAAACAGAACATCTGAAGTGAAAATGATATGTGAAGAAAGTGATGTACTAATAGCCTGTATGGGACTTGATGCCAGCATAGAAGGTGAACAGGGTGATGCAGGTAATGATTACGCCAGCGGTGACAAGATGAATCTTAATCTTCCTGGTGAGCAGGAACAGATACTTAAAACTATGCTTGACAGCGGTAAACCAGTTATTCTTCTCTTACTCTCAGGCAGTGCACTTGCAGTAAATTATGCTAAAGAACATGCAGCCGCTATAATGCAGTGCTGGTATCCAGGCGCAGAGGGAGGACGTGCAATAGCAAGAGTACTTTTTGGTGATATCAGTCCTCAAGGTCATCTACCTGTTACATTTTACAAAACTACCGAAGAGCTCCCGGATTTCACTGATTATTCCATGAAAAACAGGACTTATAGATATATGAAACAGGAGGCACTTTATCCTTTTGGATATGGTTTATCATATACAACTTATGAATTCAGCAATCTTTCAGTTTCATCTATAAAAAGATCTGAATACGATACAACCTTATCATGTTTAGTAACTAACACTGGAAATTATGATAGCAGCTGCTGTGTACAAGTATACGTAAAAGCTCTCTCTGATGATACACCTAACCCACAGCTAAAAGCATTTACACAGGTACCCCTTAAGGCAGGCGAACATAAAAATGTTACGATTAAACTTGATAAAGAGGCATTTACCCTTATTGATGATAACGGGTGTGCATATATACCAGATGTTCCTTTTAAAATATACGTTGGACAAAGCCAGCCGGATAACAGGAGCTGTAAACTGCTTAATCAGAAACCTATGGATATTGAGCTTACATTTTATTAACTATTTATAAATTTTAAATCTACACTTGACGAAACACTATGTTTTATAATAGTATTACGTGTTGTTTTTAATATATTGTTACTATTTATTAACAATATTTTTTTGTTATATGACACAAGATATTTATTTTATATGTGATAACTTTTAATGCAATATTTTTGCAGGGGCATTTTTAGATTGGAGAATACTTAATGAGTACTGAAGAATTATTCTGGAATGATATGAACTCCTCTTTCCCAGATATTATAAAAGCCATAACCTCCCTTTCAAAAAAATCTTATATCTCAATCACTAACCTGAAAACAGATATAACCTGGTGGTCTCAAAGAGCCATGGAATATTTTAACCTGAAAGAAAATTATACTATAAAAGGAAAAGAAAAAGGAAACCGTTCTGTACATCCTGATGATATAGAAGCCTTTAAGAAAGGTTTCAGTGACCGTCTTGCTGGAAAGAATCTTGACAAGCCATGGGAATACCGCATTAAGGATGGTGAGAACTACCATCGTTTCAGTGCGAAGGCCAGACTTATCTATAACAAGGAAAAACAGCCTTTATTCATAATAATACGATACGATAATTATGGTATATCTGATGACGTTGATTCAGTAACCGGACTTTATACTGATTCCCTTCTTAACCAGCGTATTACAGATATAACGTCATACAACAACGGTCAGACAGCTCTTCTTAAGATAGGTATCAACCAGTTCAGCCATATCAATGTTATGTATGGTGTTACTTTCTCAGATAAGATACTCAATAACGTTGCCCAGGCCATTATTGGCATAGTTAAGAATATTGGTACAGTATACCGTTCATCTGGAGCTAACTTTATCATAAGTTTTAATAATATTTCAAAGGATGAGCTTCACCATATTTATGATGATATCTCTTATGCTTTATCTAACAATATTGTTGTAAAAGATATGAAGGTACCTCTTAAGATATGCGCAGGTGCTGTATATATAGAGCCTCATATGAATGAGATTAACTCTGTTAGAAGCCGTCTTACTTATGCTATTAACCATTCAAAGTCGGCACATCATGGTGAACTTGTCATATTCAATGATGAAGTGAGTGGTAACAGCGAATACCAGTTTAATCTTATAAGCCTTATTCACAAAAGTGCCACCTCTGATTTTAAGGGTTTCAAGCTTTTCTATCAACCTATAGCTGACACTAAAACAGGTGCCATTAAAGGTATGGAGGCTCTTATAAGGTGGGAACTTAAGCCTTATGGAGTTGTTTCGCCAGGCATCTTTATGGAATGGCTTGAACAGGATCCATGTATATTTGACCTTGGTAACTGGATTATACGGACAGCACTCACTGATATTAAACGTATTCGTAAGAATCACCCTGATTTCTTTGTTAATGTCAACGTTGCTGCTGCACAGCTTGAACGAAAGGAATTCCGTGAATCAGTGTTATCAATCATCAAAGAAACTAACTCATCTCCGAATGAATTATGCCTTGAGCTGACCGAAAGATGCCGTGATCTTGACGTTAATTTTCTGAAAAAAGAGGTTGCTTTTTTCCGTTCACATGGCATTAAAGTAGCTCTTGATGATTTTGGTACAGGTAACAGTTCTTTAAGTCTTGCACTTGAACTTCCTTTTGATGAACTTAAAGTTGATATGAGTTTCATAAAAGATATAAAGAATAAGCCACAGAATCAGGCTATGGTACAGTCAATTGTAGACTATGCTAAAAGAACGAACACCGAAACATGCATAGAGGGTATCGAGGATGCCAATGTTGATGATTATATAAGACACTTCGGAGCCACATGGCATCAGGGATATTATTATTCACGTCCCGTGCCTATTGACGATTTTGAGAAATTGTTATCAGAATAATGTATAAGCAGATATATAATATATAGATAATATATAATAAATATATAAGCTTATACATATATTCACTATATATGTATACATGTGTAATAAATACAAACGGTAATATTAATATATTCATAAAGTTTTTCATTCTGAACATATTAATATTACCGTTTATCTGTTTTTTATTGGTTTTATCTGCAATTCTTACTTAACAGTACATTTACAGACCCTTAAATTCCTGATACATTTTATAACAATATATTATTATTTTCTTATTTTTATTAATTAGCAGTATGAATTAACGGACATATAATTCTTGTTTTTTCAGGATTAATCTTATCCTTATCCATGGTCAGGATATCTATCTCATCAGCCTTAATTATACCTGAGGATGGATTAAATACGCTATCTATCTTTCCATTAATTTCTACATCGACATTGGAATATTCAAAAGCAAGTGTTGTGTTTATAAGCGTGCAGTTCTTCATAACAAGATTATCTATATAACACATACCCTGAAGGCTTTCTATTGTACAATTAATCAATGTAAGATTCCTGGAATTCCATCCAAGATATTCGCCTGATATATATGAATCATATACTGTTACGTTACTGGTATTCCAGAATGCATCTTTAGACAGCATTTTTGCATTATGTATCTCCACATTTTCAGAACCATCAAATGGATAATTACCTGCCAGTTGAAAATCTATAATCTTCATATTTTTACTGTTCATTGCAAAATAATCACCTTTAGCACTCACCTTTTCCATCGTTACGCCATCACAATTCCATAATGTTTCGGCCGCCTGTGGCATAAACACATTCGATAAAGTAAGATTCTTACATCTTCTGAAGTTCTTAGGTGCTTCTATGAGTGTATCCTTAACAAGAAGGTCATCAGTATACCACACACCTGCTCTTGCCATCTCTGCCCATGTACTATTATCTGCAACTATATCTTTCGAATACCATAAAGGATATTTCCACTGAAAACTACTGTTTTTAAGTTCTATATTATCAGATTCCTTAAGTGGTGATTCACCCTCACCAAATATTGTATTATTTATCTTTAGATTACTTTTATTAAATAGTGGACGTTCACCTGTAAAATATTGGTTATCTATCTTTTCTGTATCTTTATATGCCATATTTTTATTGTATCCTCCATATTATATGTCTTATCTATATATTTTATTGTACGTGTCATATATACGATTATGCCCTGTAAATACACACTATACTACATATGACACATTACAATAATCACTTAAATATAGTATAACATAAACTTAATTTTTAAACACCTCTTATCTGCACCAGTTGTTACATTCGGTTTCACTCACCAGAAACATTCCAAGACCTTTCAACCAGCTTCTGATTTCATCCTCTGAAGCTGATTCTTCAATCATGCCCCCAGTAAGCCACACAGACCCTTCTGTCATATCTTCCAGTTCGTTAATCTCATCAAAACAATCTGTAGCTGAATCATATAAAGGTATTATTGTTTTCCCATCAAGGTAATATTCGTCAGCAATCTGTTCAAGTATATTTATACTGTTTTCACTTCCGCCACATAAGTTAACAAAATATGTCGAATATGCTGACATATCTATATTTGCATATGTCCTTGTATACTCACTGCTCTTCTCCGGTTTATAAATATCTGCACCAGCAATATCTGCAAGCTTGTCTATCATGTTACTCTCTTCATTCCAGGTTATGATAAGGAAATCTTTATCATATCCATTTTCTTCCTTAATACCTTCGCTAACCTTGTCCGATACACAGTTATTTTCTACCATGCAGCCATTAGTTTCTGAATATGCCATAGCCTTATGACTATCCGTACTATAATTATAGCCAGACATAATAAGTCCAGCAGCCATTGCCGCTGCAATTAATTTATATATTCCTGATTTTCTCATAACAACCCCCATTTTCACATATTTCTACATGTATCAAGTATTTTATTATTTATCCTGTTTTAGCATAATAATCATTATTGTATCCTGCTTTACGGGCATTATACATCTGTTAGACTTCGATTATTGTCATATTAATGATGTTGATTGCAATTTATTTATACCGTATATGCTTTGATACAATATCTGCTTTTATATGATATCTATAATGTATATTATTATGTTTCTTATGTCTAATACCTATTATTAATACATAATTATGCTTCAAAGGTATTGCAAAGGAATAACTATGCTATAAAATGATTAAAGGGTCAAAAGGTATCATCGATGCATGCTTGCATGCAATTCGATGTATATCTTAGTGACCTGCACTACACCGAGAAAGTAGCTATTTACTATGCAAAGCTAGTAAATTAGCGGATTTCGAGGTGGAGTCAGATTACGGGAATGCGGAGCATGGAGTAATCTGATTAATCATAAATGATGGGCAAAATACCTTTTGACCCTCATATCATAAAATTGCTTTACAAGAAAATAGCCTTCCAGAACGGAAGGCTACACATATGCGCATGAATACATATTCATGCAAATATATATCTAATTACACACAATATAAATACAGATAAGAACATGTTATTTATTGTAATACTGCCTCCAATATGCCAGCCGCATCGGCCCTTGCCAATGCATCTAACTGTGAATCAGTGCTCATATAGCTTCTATAATCGCTTTCATTACTTAAAAATGCATGTTCAACTATAACCGTTGGAATACCTGCTCGCGTTCCTTCATTTATAAGTCCATAGTAATCTGCCATTGAACCATCTGGATACAATTCGCCCTCCGTGTTAACTCTCTGGAGAATACCCTCATTATATTCATCTGCATTCCAGTTGTCGTTAGCTATTGGTATACCAAGGCCATTAAGCTTACTTATAATAGAATATGAAAGGCTCCGCTCTCTGTCATATATACTGTCAAATCTTGAACAAGAAGGCTGGTATCTGCTACAGCTCATAAGCATCATGCAGCCATTAGGATTGATGTCATCGCTGCTTCTGCTGTTAATATGAACTGATATAACATAATCCGCATTATTGGCATTGGCATATTCTATACGTCCAGCAAGACTTACTGCCTTGTCAGAATCCCTCGTCATGACAACTTTTATACCATCATTCTGCTCAAGATAATACTTAAGCTTTCTTGCTATTGTCAGTGTAAGATTTTTTTCTTTGACAAGCGTACCATCATAAGTTTCTTTAGTTCCTTCATTACTTCCACCATGACCTGGATCTATACATATGATTATCTTTCCTGCATCAGAATTATTGTTCATATCATTCTGACCATCCCCTGCTTCTTCATTAACATTTATGGTATCTTCACCTGTGTTATCCTCATTTTCTTTATCAAACTGATTAATATCTGCATATGAAACAGAATCAGCTTCCATAGAAACTGGTATTAACTCATCAGTGTCAGAATTATCATCTGTTGAACTATAACTATCTGTTAAACTATCATCTGATACATCGTCAACCGAAAGACTATCATCTGATGTATCTTCTTTAGCTATCAGCATTACAGCTTCTCCTTGCGCTGACTGGTTTTCACTATTATTATTGTTATTTTCCATAGCTTCATTTCCGTTATCTGATTGGTTAATTTCTGCAGCATTTCCAATAATATTTCCAGCATTTTCTTTATGGTTGCTGCCACAACCCGTAGTATATGTCATAATTACTACAGATAACACTACAAGAACAATATTACTTATTATTCGCAGAATATATTTTCTACTATTTTTTTCACCCATGTACTTCATCATTTTGTTTTTGCCGCTACCTTCTTAAGATATTCACTCTTTAATTCACTCTCTGCCTTAAGCCTGCTATTCTCAGACTTAAGATAGGCATAATATTCCTTTGCAAGCTTAACTCCACCTCTTACTGCTACATCTTCATGCTTTTCCATATCATCAAGCCATTGCATAAGAGATTTTTCCCTTATATCATTATATGTGTTATCTTCAACACTCTTGAAACCTAACATACACCATGTCCCTTTCAATAAATATTATAATATCGTTATCTGTAAACAACATCTATTAATTATCTTATGTAATGAATTATCCTGCATAATTATATATGTCATAAAACTGATAATATCTGACTTTTTATACTAATTCTATGCATTTATTCAAACAACTTTCTTACCATATCAGCATCATATGCTACACTATTAACATGCTCTACTTCAATAAGATATAGTGCATGTGCTGCAAGATGTTCTGCTGCCTGTTCAAGGTCACGTATACCAGTTGTATCCTTAAATATATCAAGTACAACATCAAGTCCTTCATCTGATATAGTACACTCTCCCTCATGAAGTCCAATCTTTTTAAGTACTTTAGGAAGAGAAAATCTTGTAAATATAGTTTTCTTTTCTTCTCTTGTGTAATCCGGAATGTCTATTATTGCAAATCTTGAAAGTAAAGGTGCACTTATCTGTTCCTTATAGTTAGCTGTTGCTATAGGATATACCCCTGACGTTGGAATCAGACATTCCATATAATTATCAGTGAATCCAAGATTATCCAGCAATGTAAGAAGTACATCAGCTGGATTAGCATTGCCATTACTTGAAGTTGCCTTATCAAGCTCATTGATGATAAATACAAGATTTGACTCACCAGCATTGCTGTATGCTTCCATGATTATACCAGGCTTGGCATTAGAATAGATTCTTGATGAACCCGTAAGTTGTTCAGCATCATTAATAGAACTCATATCAAGAGTTGTCCATGGCATCTTAAGAATCTTTGCAACAAGATAAGCTATCTGCGACTTTCCTGTACCTGCTGGTCCCACAAGTAATATTCCATATGATGGAAGTGTATGTGTACGGTTAATCTGTATAACTGTTTCTATAATGCGCTGTTTTACTGATTCCATGCCAAAAAGTTCTTCATCAAGTATTCTTCTTGCCTCAACCGGATCTATAGATTCAAAATAATTGCTCTTCCACTTAATATTAAGCATGATAGAAAGTGCTCTTTGTGCATGTCTTTTTTCTTCTGGCGTTACTTCACTTGAACGTGCAACTGCCAGATTACGTCTTGCCCATAATCTTATATTTTCAGGAAGAGTCATGCCTGCACAGTTAAGAAAGTCAGATATGCTTGTTATACTTGTAAGCTTCATGCTGTCGCCTGACTCATCAAGATCTTCATCTGCACTCTCAGCTACTATACTGCTTTCAAGTAATCTCTCAATCATATATTGGAGGAAACCGTCCTCAGATGACAGCTTCTGGCTGTTGTTAAATGCGATCTCCTGAATCCTGTATACTGCATATCCATCTTCTGTGTTATCACCTGTCAGCTTAACTTTGATACGATTCTCCCCAAGCCATTTTATAAGTGCTGTAAAACGGGCATCTACCTTAAGGATATTACTTAATATATCAGCTTCATCTGTCTGGAATTCAAATGCCGTCATCTTATATGGATTAGCAAACATTCCTACGGAGTTATGCTCCCACTTATGTTCTGAATTATCAAGAACGAATATTGGATGTTCCTTATCCGCTACATTATTATCTGCATTAAATGTTGTGTATGTACATTCAAATGATGATGAACTTGATGCATTTTTAAAATCAAATACTGGCATAATATAAACTCCTGTCCTTATTTATTATTAACTTTATTATTTATTATTACACTTTATTATTACATTAATAATAAAGTATGGTCATCAAAAGCTATATCGAGAACACACGAACAGCTCTTTGGCTTTTGATCTCTTACTGCGTAATAATACATATGTAAAACTGCTCACTATATATACGATAAAGCAGCGATTTATAACCAAACCACTGCTTCACCATATAATAATATTATAATAACACATTTTTTAACATGTGAACACCTCTACTTAAATGTATATCTTATCCTTTTATCAAATCTCTCTCCTGCCCTGCACACCGGACTTACAAAATTGCTGTGATTAATAGCATCAGGATAATACTGTGGCTCAAAGCACACACCATCACGCTCTGAATATATGTGTCCATTTTTTCCTGCAACATTTTTTTTATTATTGCTTATAAAATTCCCTGTATACATCTGCATTCCTGGATAATCTGTTTCTATAGTCATCTGTATTCCTGACATATCCCCGGTAACATCTACAATTCTATGAAGGCTGCCTGACTCATCGGTTATCCAGTTATGGTCATAACCATTGGCATTGATAAGCTGGTCGTAACCTGCATTAATATCCTTTCCTATTGTTTTACCATCTCTAAAATCCATAGGAGTACCCGTCACATCACATATTTTTCCTGTAGGTATCGCATCACCACTAGAAGGCGTGAATCTATCTGCGTAAATAACAAGATTATGATTATATACTTTTCCACTGCCTTCACCATTCAGGTTAAAGTAACTATGATTCGTCATATTAATAATAGTATCTTTATCAGGAATTCCTTCATACTCTATCTCAAATGTATTATCAGACAGAAATCTGTATGTGATATAGACAATCAGATTGCCAGGAAACCCCTGGTCTCCATCCTTACTGTTAAGAACAAATGTCACGCTATCATCATCAGAATCTGCATAATTCCATTTTCTTCGGCAATATGGATCAGAACCACTGTGAATTGTGTTTTCTCCATCATTACACTCAAGCTGATATTCCATGCCATCAAGCACAAAATGCCCTTTGGCTATTCTATTAACACATCTTCCCATATTACATCCCATATTGTTGTCAGCATCATTCTCATACCCGTAAACATTATCATATCCAAGAACAATATCACGCCATTCTCCAGCATTATCCTTAACACACAGACTGACAAGTGTTGTACCATAATCTATTATGCCAAGCTTCAATGCTTCCGTCCAAAGATTATACATAGTTATATCTTCATCTGACGTTGTCTTTCCAAATGTTCTGATAGACATATTCATATTATCATCCCCCATACATTCTGACATCCAGCTTACCATATGGTATAGCATACTCACTGTTTTCATAAACATCCATAACTATATTCTGTGCATCTCTTTTAGTCTGTGGCTTCTTTGATATATCTACAACATGAATTCTTAAAAGCACTGTATAATCAGAAGCTCTGAACTCCTGTATGCCAAGATTATCGCAGGTTGAAACATTTTCCATACCATCGATTGTCTCTCTCATTTTTTCAATAAATTCATGTCTTTCTGACTTGCCTATTTCATAACTTACTGGAACAAATATATCAACAAAATCACTAAGAGTCTGCACCCGCAATATTTCCCTGTTGCTTATGCTTACTATATTACCTGTATATATATCTTTTATCTTGGTACACTTAAGGCTTAACTTTACCACTGTTCCAACTGTGTTATCTATCTGGATGATATCACCTATGTTAAAGAATTCGTTCCAGAATATACTTATGCCCATAATCCAGTCCTTTAACATATCCTGTAGCGCAAAACCTATAATAACACTGGTTATTCCCATACCAGTTAACAATGCGCTTACATCAACTCCATTCACCTGGAGCAGTACAACTATAATAATAATAGTAGCAACCGCTTTAATAATCGTTTCAGCTATATGTATCTTGCCCTTAAGGTTGCTGCTTATATCCTTTCTATTAATTACACTTTTTCTTATAAGCTTCCCTATTCCTATCCATGCAAATACTGAAAATATTATCAGTATAACTGAAATAAAAAATCTTACAGAAAATATATAATGCTCTACAGAATAAACCGCCTGGCTCACAGAATTCATATGTAATAAATCTCCATTCTACATTCTTAAGGGGCTTATGCTTTGATATTTTCCAAATATTAATATTTCCCTTAATTATCGTACTCTTATTTTAACAATATATTTATCTGTCTACAAGTTGGAATATTTCACAAAAATTGCTGTTTAGTGAAATCAACGTAAGTTGACGAACGGGCGATATAAGGAACTGAAAGGCTGTCGCCAGTAATACGTAGGACCAACTTTCAAGTGTGTCC
>DJDY01000204.1 GCA_002435585.1 Lachnospira sp. UBA5912 | reverse complement strand
TAATCTGTTTTCACATATATATTGTAATTTAATATTTTTAAGAGGTTTATGATCATATATTGTTATATAACATGTATCATTGCTTATTTCTTTGACTGATATATCTGGTATATCCGCAATCATATCCCATACCTGATTAATACAGGCAGACACTTTATTATGCATTTTCTTTGCACCACTTATCTACTGCTTCGTCCCATACAGCAAGGTATTCAGAACGTTCTCTTATGTTTGACACAGTATCCTTAATATCTGGAACTTCTTTCATATTAATATTCTTAATTTTACCCCATATTAAACAATATGCTGATATCACAGCCATACATATAAGTGCATATGGAAGGTATGCTCTTAAAGTAAATATAGCAAACATAACCCCTACAAGTCCTACAGGCATAGTAACCTTAGCAAAAGGGGCTTTCCATAATCTTGGAAAATCAGGATATTTTTTTCTTAATATTAATACATCAAGCATAGCTATTGCATACGATACCATCCATGTGATACTTGCAACATTAATAAGTCCCTGAACTACATCCGTGTTGGCATTATGTACTGTTATATATATGATTGTTACTGATATTATAGCTGTTGTAAATACAATACCACATACCGGTGTTCTGAACCTCTTGTTAATCTTAGAAAAACATTTTGGTACAAGGTTCTGCTTTGCAAGACCATATAACATTCTTGGCAATGATGCAAGGTATGCATTAGCAGTAGTAAATGCTGCAAGGATGGTAAGTGAAACCATAACAACATATCCAAACTGTCCAAGCATAGCCTTAGCCGCCTCTATATGTGGTGTAGATGATGTGCTAAGAACATCAAGATCTGTATATCTTACTGCTGCAGTGGCAAATAATGAATCTACAACATATATCGTTATAAGACCTATAATCAACGCATAAGGTATATTCTTATAAGGCTTCTTATTCTCCTCTGCCATAGGGCATGCAAACTCAAAACCTATAAAGAACCATATAGCTGAACCTGTAGCACCAAACACTGTACTAAGACCGCCCTCTGGCAAGAGTCCTTTTCCTGAATTAACAGGTGTTGCCACCTTCGCGTATTCTCCTATATGAAGTACTCCGCTTAATGCTAATACAACAAACAATATCATCATTGATATTGTTATTATCGATTCAACCTTTCCATAAAAATCAACGTTAATTACATTAATCGCCACAACTATTACAAGTAATGCAACTGTTATTATAACCTGTGGAATTCCTGCAATATTCTGTACTGCAAGTCCTCCCATAACAAGCTGTGCACCACCATCTGTTGCTATAAGAACCATATAACCACTAAGCAATGCAAACGTTGCCCAGAATCTTCCCATTGCTGGCAGTGTATAATCTGATATCATACCTCCACCTGGGAGCATAGCTGTAAGCTCACCGAATGCGAAAGCCGCCATCATCATCGGTATCATTGCAATAAATGCAGATATAAATGTTGCATAGCCTGTACTTCCCGAAACCGAACCTACAGAAAACATAGCCGTACCTGATACAACTAAACCTACTGCCGCTCCATATGCCGGTGCAAAACCAAGAACTCTTTTTAACTTTGTTGAATTATCTTTACTCATAATTATTATTCCTCTACGCTGCGTATCTTTCTAATGCTTCATTGCCATAATGATTAGCATACTTAAACCATAAATAACTGAAATTACCTACATCGTGGCCTGTACTTTCCATATATATCGCCCATGAAAAATAAAAATACGATGAGATTGCTATATAACCATAATAATGTCTTAATTCAGCTTCTGTTAACGGACGTTCAAAGTAAGTTTCAAGTATCCTGTCAACATCTTCATAAGAATAATCATTATTAATTATAAAAGATGCTATATCCGCTGCCGGGTCATTATCTCCTGCATACTCCCAGTCAATAAGATATACTCCGTTTTTACCAAGTAGAATATTGTTAGAGCAGGCATCATTATGACACATCTCGAATTCTACTCCATCCTTTTGTACAACTTCATACAAGTGCTCTACCATCTCCCTGAATTCAGAAAAATGCTCAAATGCATTATAATAATCTACAGATACTCTGTTCTGAATTTCTCTTGCTCTTTCAACCATATTAAATTCCCATCCAAGCTTATGTTTAGGACCTGAATGCATATTTCTTATGAATTCTATTCCTCTTAACTCATCCCCATTATCATCATAATCAAACGGAACATTTTCAATAAAATGACAGATCTTCCATCCTTTTTCGGGATCTGCTGCTACCAAAGAAGGATCAAGTCCTACTTCCTTCGCCTTCTTCTGTGCATCTGCCTCATGGAATCTGTCAATTATCTTACTTGTTCCACTTCCTGGGTATCTGTATATATATTTATTACCTCTGCATTCAAAGCTGAATATAGTATTTGTAAGACCTCTTTTAATCTGCTGTACATTAACAATCTCATCATCTGTGCATTTTAATACATCGCATATGATTGATATAATATTCTCACCCATATTCTGGATAAACATATTGTCAAACTTCTTAATATCAGAAACTGTATCAAACTCAAGGAATGCATTCTCTGGATACTGCTTTATATATATATCAAGTGATGAAAGATGTCTTATATAAAAATCATCAATCTTCATATCATATATGCTTGGATACTCATATTCCTTTTCCATAAGCTCAAGGAAGTGCTTGGCAGTGTCTCTGTCAAAATACATCTCGCCCATCTGGTACCAGCTGTTTTCATCTCCCTGATAATACTGTCTTATCATCCCATTCTTATCAAACTTGATAACATATTCATCTGTATACTCTTTAGAGTACATAGCTGCATAATACGATTCATATACATACTGCTCATAACCATTAACATTAAGATAATTATCTGAATAACATATATAACTGTTTCCGAAATACTTCTTTGCAGCATAGACTGATGAAAGATTATTTCTTACTGTATATTCAGAATTAACAATTATATGTACTCCATACTTTTGCTCAAGATAAAAGAAAAGTTCTTTCTTATATCCTACAACAACATATATCTCTTTGATTCCTTTTTCTATAAGCTGCTTTATCTGCCTCTCAATAAGCACTTCTCCTTTAATAGTGAACAATCCCTTTGGACGTTCATATGACAGCGGCGCGCATCTTGAAGCAAAACCCGCTGCAAGTATTATCGCATTCTCAACCTTATAAGGTTTCAATGCTGCCATTCCATTGCCTGTTACCTGACCACTATCTTCAGAAATATATCCCTCTCTTTTTAACAATGCATACACACTGTTTGTTTTGCCTAAAGACAACTTAACTGCCTCTGCCATCTCCCTTTGCTTTGCATTAGGATTTTTTAATACGTAATACAATAAATTAAATTCATCTTTTGATAACATACTAATCCTCATTTCTGCGCATATTTTTTACGCATTTCGGGTTTGTGTCAGTCTTCACCGACACTAGTCCCATGTGTGAAAAATCAATTTTTCACATTACACATCTTGCTTTATTTTTTATATCCATTGTCATGTTCATTATTTTATTTATTTATCTTATAAATGAACATATGCATTTTACATCTTTTTTTAGTATTTGTAAATAATTTTACATATATAAATTTAGATTAAATTAAGATTTTCTTAAGATTCTTATTTTATATGATTCAGGCAATAAAAAAGGCACCATATTATATTATTGTTTCCATTCAAAAATTAATATAATATGGTGCCTTTTTATTTAATTATTAATGATGCATGTATCAAAAGTAAAAAGTTCTTTCTATCTTGCAGATACGGCTTTTTACTTTTAACACATAAATCATATTATCTTAATGTTAATTCGTAGTAATATATTCCCCCCTGATAAGTAGAAGATGTTTTTCTTTCTGAAATATCATAATAACGGCTTAATACATCCAACGAGTAATCTATATCAACTTTTTTATTAACATAATATGTTGCAACTACAAATATTGCCTTTCCTTTTGTTCCACTATCTTCAATCTCCTGATATCCTCTTTTTTTCAACTTACTTATAAGATGATAATCCGCCATCTGTACAGTATTTTCATTATTGTAAAATACACGTTTCTTTTTTTCCCTGTCCCAGTTAAGATAATATAATGGTACATTTCCACATATAAATACACCACCATCATCATAAAGATATATATCCGTTGTATCCGGGTCGTAATCAACAGCTTTTAACATCTTATCAATTGACTTGTCATAACACTGGAACTGTGTATTGTGTATAAGAGATTCTCCATATACCATCAGTTTGTGCTCATTTGTCATAATCAAAGTGTCTCTTGTTATCGAATCCGCTTTCGTGAACAATCTCATTGATACAGAATCTATTGTAATAAAACACTCTGTAACAAGTATGATTATCCATATTCCAAGGATACATTTATCTATAATCCACGCTGTTTTACAGCCTTTGTTCTTTTCTTCCTGCTTGTGTTTATATCTGTATATTTCCTTTATTTTATTAATCACGTATATGGCAATTATATACATTAATATATCACTTATTATATTATACCTTGTACATGTTCCTGTAATGTACAGATATGCAAACATGGAATGTGTTATCAGTGCTCCTGCAATCGTGCATACAAGATAATTACCATCGGCACTGACACCCCTCTTCTTACGAAGATATTTCCTGTTTGCTATTATATATATGGTTCCCAGTATTATTATCAAACTGACAATCCAGTTAAAATTAAGTATAAACTGCTGTCTGAATTTCATCCATATATAATCTGTATTGAATCCAAAACATTCTGAGCCATTACTATTCCACGTAAACATTCCTGCCGCATCACCATCTGTTCCTGGTCCGCTCCAGTTGTTGCCAAACACTATATAATACATAAGCTGGACTAAAGCCGCTGCTAAGGTCATATATAATTTGGAATCTGTAAATATACTTTTGATTCTTTTACCCTTATCATCAAGAATATGCCTTACAATCTCTCCTAATGCAATTCCTGCAACTATTACAATACCATTTTCCTTAGTCTGAAAACATATTATACTTAGCAACCCAGCAAGCAATGATTTTTCATACAGGTAACTATATATTATCATAACCACAAACAGTGCCATGGCATAATCCAGATTAAGATGCATAGTAAATGTATAAACTATAGGCACGAACGATATAAGCAATGTATAGACAGCACATATACTTCTTGAAGTATTTTCTGTTATTTTTATTATAATCTTGTATATACACCACATTGCTATAAGTGTAAGAACAAGATTAATAACAGATACGCCTATAATATGTCCTGGCCATACCATCTCTCCTGCCATGTACAACATACAAAACAAAGAGGCTGAATGACCACACAGGCTAAACGTATTAATAAACTCCCTGATTGAAGAATAACTAAAGTTCTCTAGTGCCAGTCCCATTCTGTAATAGTATTCACCCGCATCCCATCTTTGAAGCAGATTCATAAACGGAATCCTTGATATACATATAATAATAAGAACTATAAGCATGGCACTATTATCTCTTAACCACAAAGACATATTCTTTTTATTATAATTTCTGATAAATCCAACAAATATACTTATTATTATAAACATGTATATTGTAAAAAATATTATCAAGCCCCTGGAAAATGTTGATTCATAATTTATTCTGTCACTATTAAATATTACAGAGGACATTATAAAAAGGAAAAATGGAAAAAGACCTAATGCTGCCTGCTTGTATAACTCTTTAATTTTACATGATAAAACAAAAAACAGCGTATCAATAATTATAGCTATAACAGCTATTAATATTGCAGCCTTTTTCCCTTGATATTGTAATATATTATTTCCAAATAATAATGCTGTAAGAAATAAAGTTATAAAATATATAATCAGATTTTCTTTTATAAAGTCTTTTCTTTTTTTCATAAACCTCCATATATCATATCTCTATGCAGATATAACATATAATTTATATTTTGGCACATCCTACAGCCATGATTATTAATATCTTGATAAGATTCACAGCTACTAATGCTATCGCCATTCCCCATAAACCGAATCCGAGTGTCATAGGTATTGCTATAACAACAAATACAATAAGGAATAAAATATTAATAATAAGCTGATACTTTTCATCTGTGAATCTAAGCAGAATAACCGTAAGTGTATTGGCTATGAAATAGAATACCTGCCCAAGATTTGCAAACCACAGATATGGTTTAACCTGATCAAATATCTCCGCATACATGATTCTTACAAATACAAATGAAACACCGAAACATAATACATTTATTATAAAACTGCCTGCTATGCTTCCAATGCACAACTTTACAAATGAACTTTTCTTTATTCCGCCTTCATATTTTGTAAGATAGCCGATTATAACACCATTAAGCGGCGTTGATATAAGCGATACCATCTTGCCTATAAGAGTTGCTGCATAAAATATAGTTACCGAAGTACCGCCATCAATAGCCTGTAATATAAGCCTGTCAGCATTAAGAATAACTGCTGCTATAAGCTCAGTACCAGATAGTATCAACAGCGATCTCATATTATCTTTGAAGTATTCACTTCTTTTAAACAGATTTCCTTTGTATATGGAACCTGTTACTACAACGAATCCAACTGCGAGACATTCACCACAAAGCATTGCAATAATCCATGAATGTGTTATAAAAAACAGCCCGATTCCAGCAAGATATCCTATAGATATCAACAGATAAAAGATAAAAAATCTTTTATAGTTAAGGTTTAACCTGAATTCCACATCTGAATAATATCTTAATACTGTAACTACCATAAGTATAAGATATCCAACTTCAGCTATAACACTAAACTTATGAAGCCACATAAGTCCACCTATGGATACAAACACAGAAAGAACTGCTATAAGTAACAGAAATATATTATAATCACCATTACTGTCCTGCCCTTTCATCCTTGTAACCATCCTGGAATAATTAGCAGCCGTTCCAAAAGTTGAACCCATAATTGATATGAGTGATATAAGTGTAAGAACAACACCGAATTCATCTGTTCCTAACTGTTTACTTAAAAATGGGTACAAAGCGAGCTGGATTACTCCATTCATCACTATAAGTCCCATCATGCTGTACATAAAATCGCCAGTAATACCTTTTAATTTATCTGGTATTTTCATAAAAATAAAAATCTCCGTTTCTTAAATTATTCTACATCAGGTTTTACATGCATTGGCACTCTTGATTCTTTAGGAGGAAGCTGCATATAATCACCATACTGTTCTCTAAGAATTGGGTCATATCCTTTAGGACAGTCAAAGTAGTCATCTCCTACCTTAAGCTGTACAATACCATCGTACCATTCTTTCTTAACCCACACCCTTAAGTATGGAGCTGGATAATTGCTGTAATAATAATAATGTGTATTACCTTTTACAGAAGTGCTGACCTTCTCATATTTCTTTCTTAACTTATCCAGTGACTTATGCTTACCAATACCTGCAAAGAACCTTACAGCAAGTCCTGATATTGTTCCGAATTCCGAATAATCTATACTGTCGCGATGTCCCATACATTCACCATATATAGCTGTAAGTCTTAATCTTAATAACAATTGTCTTAACTTTGAATCATAAGCATTATCAAGAATAAAGCAGTCAAGCACCAGCTTATCCTGGTACTTAGGATTAACATGTCCCTCTACCTTAGCATAACTCTGTACTGGAACTGATTCTCCAAGATACACAAGTCTTGATGGAAAATCAAAGAAGACATCACTTACAATATCTTCTGATCTTACTAATTCGAAATCATCTCCCCATGCTTCCTTTGGCACCTTTTTTAATTTTTCAAACTCAGCCCTTGTGAAAGCAACATCAATATCGTCATCCCATGGTATGAAATCATGATGCCTTACAGCTCCTATAAGCGAACCTGAATCATAATAATATGTAATCCCATATTCTTTACATATTGAATGCAGCTTTCTTATTAATATTCTGTTTATCTTATGTGCTTTCTCTAAATTAGTCATAACCTTCTCCTGTCTATCTTAATTGCTTTTTATAATAATTGCCTTCTATATAACATAATTGCTTTTTATCATACACAATTGTTTTATCAGAAGTACCTATACTCATTACTGCTTATCTTCATCAAAATTAATTCTTTCTTCTTCAACAACAAGCGGTCTGTTCATAAGTCTCTTATTCATACTAAGTATATATTCTCCCATAAGACCTATGAATATAAGCTGCATTGCTCCTAAGAAGCATACAAGTATGATAAGCGGTGCCATCCCTGCTGCAAATCTGTCCCAATATATAAGCTTAAGAACCAGATAAACAATCGCTATGACAAGGCTTATAAGACCAATAAACGCACCTACAAATGTTGCAAGTCTTAAACCAATCTTTGTATAAGATGTAAAGCTTAACATAGCTGCATCATATAAAGTAAAGAAGTTATTATGTGTCTTTCCAGCTCTTCTTTGCGCCTGTGTATATTCTATCTCTGTCTTTTTAAATCCTAACTCTCCAACTATTCCTCTTATGAAAGGAATTGGATCTTTAAGATCTCTTAACACCTTAACAAATGATTTATCATAAAGTCCAAAACCCGTGAAATGTTCTATCTGTTCAACTGATGACATTTTCTTGATAAGCTTATAGTAACATGAACGAAGGAAGTACATAACAGGATTTTCTTTACTTGAAGACTTTACCGCACATACTATCTTATAACCCTCTTCCCACTTTGCAACAAGTCTTGGAATAACATCTATAGGATCCTGGAAATCCGCACATACCGGAATAGTACAATCACCTGTTGTCTGAAGTATTCCATAATATGGTGAATTAAACTGCCCAAAGTTCTTGGCATTAAATATTGCTTTAATCTTATGATTCTTTTCACATAACTGTCTTAACTTAACTCTTGTTGTATCTGTTGAATCATTATCAATAAATAATATCTCATAATCATACTTTGGAAGATCCTTTGCAAACATATCTATAATTGCTTCACTGAGTGGTATAACATTCTCTTCCTCATTATAACATGGTACCATTATACTTATCTTTTTCATAATCTCTCCAATCTCATGCCGTATTTTATACTCTTTATCATAATATTATTATAATGACATGGACACCAATTAGAAAGGTATATCTTTCCTGACATGACCAGATGGCTATACAGCCCTCGTATCACATTATTAATATACGGCATATCTTATTGTACACTAATTATTCCTCATCCAATAAAGGAATAAACATAATCTCCTTAAGTTCTTCTCTTGGAAGGAATGGTGCAAGGTCTTCAAGTGGTGGACTCACTAAAGTTCCATCTTCAAGACGCTTTGTGCTGCTCTTTGGCTCCCATACCTGCTTTGTGTCTGTAAATATCTCGCAGAATAGTGGTCCGTCTTCCTTAAGAACCTCATCAACAACCTTTTTCATCTCTTCGTTAGACGATGCACTGTAGTACTTATATCCGAAAGCTTCTGCGATTTTCTTAAATTCAGGGAATGAAAGGTCATGTGATTCCGGACCTATACCTATCTTGCAGTGCTCCTTGAAAAGATTATTCTGTGTAAGTCTTATTGAGTGATATCCGTTATTATTAATAAGGAATATCTTTATTGGAAGCTTATTAGTAATGATTGTCTGGAGTTCCTGAAGGTTCATCATGATACTGCCATCACCTTCAAGACATATGGTTGGTCTTCTCTTTCCACCTATACATGTACCGATAGCCGCTGGAAGTCCGTATCCCATACTTGCTATCGCACTGTTGTTAGCCATTCTGCTTCCTTTCTGGATAACATAAGCCTGATTGCCGACAACACAGCACGCTCCGTTAGATACTGCTGTAAGGCTGTTCTCTGGCAGTCTGCTGCTCATATATCTTACAAATGCATATACATTGGCAGTGCTTCCGTTCTCCTCCCACTGTCTTGGCTGTACTACAGGATATTCCTTCTTCCACTTTTGTGTAGTTGCAAGCCATTCATCACTATGTGACACTGGTGCTGTTTTTGCGGCTTCTTTTTCAAGCTTTGTAAGGAAATCCTTAGCATCTGCCCACACTGGCATCTCAACATGTATAGTAGGCTTCTTTAACTCTGCCTTGTCTATATCCACCATTATTACCTCGGCTGCCCTTGCCCATGTCTTCCAGTTATATCCTGTCTGTCTTATTGATATTCTTGTTCCGACAGCTAATATGAGGTCTGCATTCTGGATAGCCCAGTTACCTGGTCTGTCACCCATGTTACCTGCTCTTCCGCAGTAAAGAAGGTTTTCATCTTCTATAAGATCAACTGCATTCCAGTAAGTTACTATTGGAATATTAAGCTCTTCTGCAACCTTTCTGAACACTTCATATGCTCCAGAAAGTCTGATACCATAACCTGCGTGGAATACCGGTCTTTTTGCATTCTTTATCTTTTCAAGGACAGTCTTTATGGTATTCATGTCAACCGCTGGTGGAAGAAGCTTATCATCCTCTGCTGGGTCATAACCTTTAAGTTCATCTGTTTCTATGTATCCTCCCTGGAAGTTAACAGGTATATCTATCCATACAGGTCCAGGTCTTCCTGTTGTTGCAAGGTGCCATGCTTTTTCAAGTGCATATCTTATATCCTTTGGGTCTTCTATCATGGTTGCATACTTAGTCATGTTGGATACTGACTTGACTATGTCATATTCCTGATCTCCCATGGCTCTTAACGGAGTTTCTGTATACTGGAGGGCATATCTTGCTGTTGTATCATAACGGACCTGTCCACTTATGATAAACATAGGTATTGAATCAAGCCATCCACCTACAACACCTGTAAGTGCATTGGTTCCGCCTGGGCCAGTTGTCACACATACAGCCGCTATTCTGTTATCTATTCTTGCATAAGCCTCTGCCGCTATGGCACATGCCTGCTCATGGTGGTTATAAGTCACTTTAAGATTCTTATTGTGGCCTAATGCATCATTAAGATGCATAGCACCACCGCCTACTACAGAAAACACATCTGTAACACCATGACTTACAAGGAAATCTGCCACATAATCTGCTAATCTTATTTTCATACATACACCTCCGTTATGATTGTCCGACCCTATTAATAATCATACTTTTTATTATTACTACATTCACTACTTGAATATATATTTTATCATTAACCAAGATCAAAACTCATTTAATAACAATATCAATAAAATAACAATCTCCCTATATCTTTAAAACTTAAAGAAACTAAGGTTACCATTCTCACTCACCATAGGTTTTTCGCCAAGTATCTGTTCAAGTGACCCTTCAAGCACAGCAAGGTCTTCCTGTTCATATGCCCTTCTATCTATATATATTCCTGCAAAATTCTCATCCCTAAGATATGAAACCATCTCGTCTATTGGCATCTGTCCAACTTTCTTATTCCATTCATCCTCTGGACGTCCCTTTATCGAACCATAGCTCCATTTTAATGTTTTAGAATGAAGATATCCTATATAAAGATGATAATCCCACATATCATTTACAGGACCATATTCCGGATATTCGTGATATGGCAGCTGATATATCATCGAGCCTGCTTCTACGCTGTTTTCTATGTCTGCAACGAAATTCTTATCGCTCATGTAATTTATTTCGTTCACCTCATAGTCAGGTGTTGCTAATTGTGGATATCCTTCCCATATACTAAACAGGCAGACAATCCCAAACACTCCACCTATAGCTGCTATTATGATTCTTTTTAATATTAATGAAAGTTCTTTCTTATTTTCACTGACATATTGTATAAGCCTGTCAACAAGTAATGCTACAGCCAATATACTTACATACTCTATAAATATCGATATTCTGTTATATGCACGAAGCATTGGACTTACAAAAAATGCAAACATTGAGCCAAGACCACCTATTGTTCCTAACAAAACCATCGATATATTAAGCTCTGATAAACAACCAAGTCTTTTCTTTAATAATGAATCTCTTTTGGTAAAAAGACATATCATAAGCGCTATGAAGCCTATCATACCGAGTATTCCAAGATATGCGGATGAATTCTCTGTCACAAGAAAAGCATTTTCATTATAAATGTCAATATATTTATCATACAATCCATGACCATTTAATGGCATAAAAAGCTGTGCAATCTTTAATCCATAAAGTTCAGTCTGTTCAAAACCAGACCTGTCAATAGCAGCCGCATTGGTTCCATTCATAAACGTATATATCTTACCTGGAAGTATACTTAATACAACAAAAAAGCATACCATAATAACAGCTATGATACCACGTAATCCCTGCTTTATCTTTCCAGTCTTAGCTAACTTTGATACAGCTGTAACCATTAATATGAAACATGTAAAGAAAGGATAATATGCTATACCATTGTTGGCTATTAAAAATGTAAAGAATAATACGACATAATTAATCTTTCTTTTAAAGAAATTCTTATCCAATGCAAGAACATCATCTCTTTCATATATCCATATACATATAAGAATCGATAATGGAACAAAGTAACATTCTGTAAGAACTATATGACCTATGTTTCTGAATAACATATATGGTGATAATGCAAATACTGATGAACTAAGTGCTGCAACCCAGCAGTTAATCTTTAAATTTCTCATA
>DJDY01000092.1 GCA_002435585.1 Lachnospira sp. UBA5912 | reverse complement strand
GCGCCATTAACGAACGAACAGTCCTGCGAAGCTGGACGATTTATCTTGCATATGTCAGCTCTTCACTTTTATTGTCATAATCAAACTTACCATCATTCTTTTCTTCAATAGCCCTAATAATATGATATGTATACTCATTATACGGAGTTGGTATTCCAAGCTCCTTTCCCATACGCATAAGAGTACCTGAAAACATGTCTATCTCTGTATGCCTTCTGGCATCTATATCCTGAAGTGTAGAATATCTTGCTGTTGGCGGTACTGCACTCCCACGTGCTGATGAATTATCAATAACACTGAAATCTATTCCCTTAGCCTTGGCTATTGCTTCAAGTTCATGCCTTAATCCGTCACTTATAGCCTTCATATGTTCACTATCCCTGTAACATCCAACACCCGCACCAAGTACTGCCTGTGGAAGATTATTACTGACATTAAGCCTGAACTTACTCCACATTTCTTCTTTTATATGATCTGTCATTCTGTAATTAAGCCTGCTGGCTGCGAAAAGTTCATCTATCGCATTTATCCTCTCACTTATGTATGTCTGTTCTGACACTCCATTTACTAAATCTTCTTTACCTGCAGCTTCACCGAAAACAATTCCTATTGTTGTTTCTGGATTAAAATAATATCCTTTGCCCTCCCTGTGTGAAGCAACCTTTATAAGTGAATATACAATATGTGACATGCCTATCTTATCTGCAATTATATCTTCGCTATCAACACCATTCATCAAGCTCATGACTATAGTATTCTCTCCTATAGCTGTAGCGATACTGTCAAGCGCGCCTCTTAACGCTCCATATTTTAATGAAACTATCAGAAGATCGACTCCTATATCATGTGCTTCTTTGGGTGTCCACACCTCTGGTCTGTACACTTCATCATTTATAAGACAGCCTTCTTTTTTCAGTCTTTCAAAACGCTCTCCTTGGGCTATTACACCAAGTCTTATGTCCTTTAAACCTGCAAGTCCCCATATAACATATGAACCTACTGCTCCTGCTCCCAATATAGCAACTGTTTTTATCTTCATAACAATCCTCATTTCCATATAACATATTTTTATTATAATAACAACTACTGCTATAACAATAATTACTATTACGATAATTACTATAACAATAATTACCATTACAATAATCATTACTATAATAGTAATGATTGATATTATAATAATAATTACTATTATAGTAACAACTAATATTAAAATCAACTGTATTGGTTCATGCTAATTGTTGATATTGTTGAATTTGGCTGACACTTTGGAAATGTATATAAACTGATTGACGAATATGCTGATTGGAATCATACAATTCAATAAAATCATATTTATAAAGGCGCATGGAGAATTTTCTCATGCGCCTTTATAATTATAAATCTTTTTTATCCATGCACAGCCGATAATCTAGTATGCTACTCCATTAGATACCTCTACATAATAAATATTAACTCCGCCATCCTCAGCTATAAGATAATATTCACCTGCATCTGGTACTCTGAATGAAACTGACTTAAGTGAATTTCCTGGAATCTTTGATGTATCTGTAACATCATTTCCATTCTTATCAACAATTTTAATAAGTCTTGATTCATCTGTGCTTGAGCTTGTAGCATATACCTTTACCTTAGATTCACCAGCAGTCTTAAAAGCAATAGCTCTTCCGCTTGTGCTGCCCTTGCCAGAAAGCTTGATTCTTCTTGTAAAGTCTATACCCTTATATTCTTTGCTGCTCTTATCTACTGTAACTGTAGCTTTACTTCCAGCAATAATCTTAAAACCATCTACAGTATATGTTGATTTTAACTTTCCTGTCTTAACATCATTAGCATTAAGAACAAGCTTAGTACCACTTACTGTTGAATCGGTCTTTGATTCTGTTGTTTTTTCTGTTGCCTTTGTTGACTCTGTTGTTTTCTCTGTTGCTTTTGTTGACTCTGTTGTCTTCTCTGTTGCCTTTGTTGACTCTGTTGTCTTCTCTGATGCCTTTGTTGGCTCTGTTGTTTTTTCTGTTGGCTTTACCTCACCTGACGTCTTACCTGTAACACTTATAACCTGATTAGCTACATTAAAATGTGCTCCAAGTGTTGAATAGCTTCCCTGTGTTTCGTAAAGTCCCTTCATATTAATAGTTCCATCAGCATTTCTTAACTGCTTGTCTACATTATCATTAAGATTGATAGAATTATCAGTATTCTTAAACATACCTGCAACAGCAGATGGGTTATCTACTACTGTTCCCTTCTTGTCACCATTAACAACAGGTGTTGGTAATAATCCTGATAATCTATAGTACTTACCTGTATTGTAATATATTGAATCATTCATATTACCTGTAAATTTATCTGAATCAATAGCATTTGCTGAAACAAGTCCTACGTATACAGCTGATGATGATGCTCTGTAGCATAAGAAGTTACCCTTCTTTGCTGACTTACCATTGCCCCATGCTGTAGCATTCATAATCGTAAGACCTGATGGGTTGTTGTTATCAGTAAAGCCTGTTGCTCCATTGTTAAATGAAAGGCAGTTAAGTACAACATGAGGTGTACCTACACCTGAACCACCAAGCTTGAAACCATTCATATCTCCGTTAGCATAATGCACTCCGTTAGATAATGTTCCGTTACCAAATGAAACGCAGTTTCTTATAGTTACTACACCAATCGGACCTGTAGCTGACTTAGCGAAAAGATCCCATCCATCATCAGAGTTGCAATATGATATACATCCATCAAATACATTGCCTTCACCGCATGTAAGCTTTGCTGCAAAACCATCCGCATTTTCACCTGTACCACCCTGGTCTGGATAATCGCAGTTATCAAATGCTGTACAGTTTATTATAAGGTTGTTTGATGGCCATAAATCCTTAGTTGCTGCTGTTGTATCATATCTTGATATCTGAAGTCCTGAATCTCTGTTTGCTTCAAATACACATTTTTCAAAAATGTTGTTGTTACCGGCAAGTAACACGCCGTTATCACCAGCTCCATAGAAGTTGATTCCTTCAAAATACCAGTAATCTCCATCAACAACTACACCTCTGTTAGCACCATTAAGTGTCTGTGCTGAAAAGTCAAACTTAACCTCTGCGCCATCAGCCGCCTTAACAACTATGTAAGCACTACTGCTTCCATTCATGGCGTTATTAATAACTATTGTATCTGTGAATTTGTAAGTTCCACCCTTGACTATAATAACATCTCCAGCCTTTGCACTGCTTATAGCTGTAAGAATCTCAGATGCTGATGAAACATACTTTGCATTCTTAAAATCAGAATCCTTCTTTGTGCTTAGATCTGTATATGCGCCTGAGTAAGAAAGACTTGTCTTATCATAACTATTCTTAGTATCTGAACCTGTCGTTTCTTTCTCTGTGGACTTCGTTGCTTCTGTAGCTTTAGCTGTTGTAGCTTTTTCTGTAGACTTTGTTGTACTCTCTGTTGCTTTGGCTGTTGTAGCCTTTTCTGTAGACTTTGTTGTGCTCTCTGTTGCTTTTGTCGTTTCGTCTGTTGAAGGCTCTGGAGCTACTATGCTGGCATTAGTACCACCAACTGCTACAAGCTCTGTGTTCTTATAATTAGTAACTGCCGCCTTTAAATCTTTATCTACAGTATATACTGTATCATCCTCATCACTGAACTTCCAGTCGATAACACCTCTTCCAAGACTTCCAGCTCCCTTATCAGATGTAATAAGTGCTGGAACATCTTTTGCTGATATAAGACTTCCTGCCTTAACTCCAAGGTCTTTAGTTGTATCAAAGTTATCATATGTTGTACCACCTGCTGCTGTCTTGTATGATGATGGTACCTTTTCGCCTGCTGATGATGCAAGATATGCATCAAATGTTGCTGCATTGGCTGCCTCACCTGTAACTGATGCTGCATTAGCATATATTATACCTGTTGCGCCAACTATTTCGTTGCCATAGGCTTTGATGATACCACCATTCTCACCTGAAAATGTACCTTCACCTAAAGCATCAGTACCCTGGTTAGATGAAAGCATAGGATACTTACAGTTTCTAAAGTAGTTGTTCTCTACATATACAGAAGAACCCATAGTTGAACCTACACCATACTTTGCGTTGCCATCATAATAATTGTTGTACATATGTACTGACATAGTTCTAACTCTTGCATGTCTTGAGTCAGAATGGTCAAACCAGTTATGATGATATGTTATATAGTTAGGACCACTTTCACTCTTCATGCCACATAATGAGCACTTACCTGAATCATAGAAATGTACATATGACACTGTTATATACTGTGAATCACCCTTTATATCTATAGAGCCATCACCCTTAGCCTGGTCAGCATCCCCACCAACCTTGCCATAGTAAAGGTCTACATTATGTATCCATACATTGCAGTTAGCTGTGTCAAGTGAGATTCCATCATCCATAAAGTTAAGGATTGAAAGATTTCTCATCTCTACATTACCTGCATTTCTTAAAAGGAATCCGAATCCGTTTATACTTGCATCTTCGCCAACTCCCTCTATAGTCATATTAAGATTAGAATAAGCACTTGCTCCTTTTATCTGCACACCCTCAGCTGAGCTTGAGAACTTATCCATACCTGAATCTGTAAGACATCCTATTACCCTTACATCAAGTGCCCTTGTTTCTACACCCTTACTGGCACTCTTTGTATATGCATCAATAATAGTCTGGAGTCCTGTGTACTCCTTCTCGCCCTTTGCTTCCATAATACCTGCTGTTATGGTTCTGGCATTATCATTGGTTACATAAAGAACGATTGCATCACTCTTAAGTGTTCCATCTTCATTATATGCTCCCGAACCTGTCTTATATCTTGATTCAGAAGAAAATGCGAAGCCTGATCTGTCGTATGAGCTTACATTAAGAACATCTGTAACTTCAGCCTTAGCTGTTACTTCTTTTCCATTCTTTACTGGTACTACTTTGATAACATAGTCTCCTGCCGCAAGACCTATGGCATCTACCCTGTAGTAATTCTTGTACTTTCTTATAAGTTCGTTGTCAATTCTTGCATATGCTGAATCTGACTGGGAAGCCTTTTTGATATATGCTGTATATCCATCTGCCTCCTTATCAATAGACCACTCTGCATAAGCTGATTCAAGCCAGCCCTGTGCTGTTCCATTGAATTGTACTGCTCCAACTTCTGCTTTAGCTGTTGATAATGAAGCTGGAATAATGATGCTTACAACCATAAGTGCTGCAAGTATCCACGCCCATCCTTTACGGACACCCTTGCTAATGTTAGCTTTCATGTTTTACCTCCTTATGCACTTGTTTGTGCAATATGCTTTCGCACACAATGTCTTACGCACTAATCTTAGCAGTGTTGCACAAAAATGTACAGAGGATAACGTGGTAAATTAGTACCATTTATTAATTTTTTATTTCAATTTTGTTAAAAGATTGTTTCTTTGTAAATGTAAGTTATATTGTTGTTTAACACACATTCGGTTAATGTACGGACGACATCATATATGAGAAACGCAGGTGTGCATACAAAGGCGATGCCAGAAGATTCTCTTGGATATTTCTAAGACTTTTCAAATAAC
>DJDY01000085.1 GCA_002435585.1 Lachnospira sp. UBA5912 | reverse complement strand
TCGTCCGTATGTTAACCGAATGTGTGATAAACAGTAATTTAACTAAACAGTAAATTTATTAATAAAAAAATCTCATAAAATGAATACCAACTGAATTGTATAATGTTAATAATGTAGTACCTAAATACTATTTTTCTAAGTTGATTTTATTAGGTATTTCTTTCTTCATTTAAAATCCTGGCAAAAAAAACTAAAGATATAATATAAAATTGTAGACAAAATGATGAAAATATTGTATATTTCTTATTGTATTTCACACAATGTTCACAAAAAATATTACGCATATGTGAACAGGAAAATGGAGGTATATAATGAAGGGTTTAATGCGTTTCAAGAAAAGACGTGGAATTGCTTTCATACTTGTTCTTGTTATGGTGATGGGTCTTGTTATTAATACAGATGTGTCATCTATCAAGGCTAAGGAAAGCTTTTCAGTTACAGAAGCACAGGGATGGTTAGAAAGTGCTTATGTAAAATGGGCACCTGTTGCTGATGCAATAGGTTATAAAGCTTATGTAAAAGCTGCATCAGCGAAAGATGACAGCTATGTAAAGCTTGATGATGAACTTATAAGAAAGTATGATGGTTACTGGCGTGCCGATGCAGTGGGGTTGAAGGCAGGAAGCTATGTAATCAAGGTTGAAGCAGTATATAAGAATGGCTCATCAATAACAGCAGTTTCAACTGCCATGGATGTAAAAGCACATGACAGAACAGGTTTTGCCTGGGTGAATGGAACAGCTTCAGGAGCGTATAATGAAGATGGAACATTAAAGTCAAATGCAATTGTTTTGTATGTTACAGAAGAGAATAAGAACAGTGTTTCTCTTAGCGTAATTACAGATAGTAAGAAGAATACTAAAACAGAATGTGTTGGTGTGCAGACAATACTTAATGCATATAAGAAAGGTAAAGACAGCAGACCGCTTAATATAAGATTCATAGGTCAGATAACAGATCCTGACATGCTTGAAAAAGGCGATCTTTATGTAGACACTAATAAACAGGGACTCACTATTGAGGGAATAGGAGAGGATACAGTAATAGATGGTTTTGGTATAGTTATGAAGAACTCATCTAATGTAGAAGTACGTAATCTGGCTATTATGAATGTTGATAGTAATGAAGGAGATAATATAGGACTTCAGCAGAATAATGATCATGTGTGGATACATAACTGTGATTTCTTCTATGGTATGGCAGGTGGAGATGCTGATCAGGCCAAAGGTGATGGTGCACTTGATACTAAAACATCAACATATGTAACACACTCATATAATCATTTCTGGGATAATGGTAAATGTAATCTTCAGGGTATGAAGAGTGAAAAACAGGAGAATTATATAACATATCATCACAACTGGTATGATCATTCTGATTCACGTCATCCAAGAATCAGAACATGTTCAGTTCACAGCTATAATAATTATTTTGATGGAAATGCAAAGTATGGTGTTGGTGTTACAATGGGGGCATCAGCATTTGTGGAAAACAACTATTTCAGGAATTGCAAGTATCCTGTATTGAGTTCCCTTCAGGGTTCAGATGTTATAATTGACTGGAATACACTTACAAGAAATGAAAAAGATGGTGTATTTTCAGGAGAAACGGGCGGTATAATTAAGACTTATAACAATCATATTGAAGGTGCTAAGTCATATGTAACTTATCAGGAAAATAATACAGAATTTGATGCATATGAAGTATCAGATCCTAAAGAAAAGGTTTCATCTGCAGTTAAGTCTTATTCTGGAGCTAATACATATAATAATTTTGATACATCAGATATTATGTATTCATATACAGCACAGTCTCCAGAAGATGCCAGGGATACAGTTGTAAAGTATGCAGGTCGTGTCAATGGTGGTGATTTTAAGTATGATTTTTCTTCTAAGACATATCAGCAGAAAGATGGTAATGGTAAGACACAGACAGTTACGGCAGATGAATATTATGGTCTTGACCAGGAACTTAAGTCTGCAGTAGTTAACTATAAGACTAAGTTAATATCAGTTGGTGGCATAGTTCAGGCTTCTTCTGGTTCATCAGATTCTGAGAAGAAAACAGAGAAAGCAACAGAAAAAGCCACAGAAAAGACTACAAAGAATAACGATTCAACTACTAAGGCAACATCAGATAAGACAACAGCTGCTGATAATACACAGGAAACAACTAAAGCTTCAGCTACTGATGGAACACATATTCATAACTTTACAACTCAGGGAATTACATCAGATGATTTCTTTACTATTAATGGAAAAATGAATTCAACAAAATATAATGTTGAATATAATGGACTAACATTAACAAAAGCAGTAAAGCTTGAAACATCAACATCTATTAAATTCAAAACGAATTCTAAAGCAAAGCTTGTGATTGTGTTTGCTGAAAGTAAAAATATTAAAATAGACGGTAAAAAGATAAATGTAATTAATAATATGTATGAAAGTGCTATAGAGTCAGGAGAGCATGAACTTACCAAAGCTGATAAAGGTAATATATTATACATATCAGTAGTTGAGGAATCAACAGCCGAGAAGACAACCGAAGCAGAAAAAACAACGGAAGCTGAGACAACCGAGGCTGAAAAGACAACTGAGGTTGAAAAGACAACTGAGGTCGAAGAGACAACGGAAGCTGAAAAGACAACCGAGGTTGAGAAGACAACAGAGGCCGAAAAGACAACAGAAGCTGAGAAGACAACAGAAGCTGAGAAGACAACCGAAGCAGAAAAGACAACGGAAGCTGAGAAGACGACAGAGGCCGAAAAGACAACAGAAGCTGAGAAGACAACAGAGGCTGAAAAGACAACAGAGGCTGAAAAGACAACAGAGGTGGAAAAAACAACAGAGGCTGAAAAGACAACCGAGGCCGAAAAAACAACAGAACCAGAAGAAGTTAAGGCAGAAGATATCAGATTAAATATATCTCAGTTAAGTGCTAAGACATATTCAGAGGATATTGTAAAAAATGGATTTACAATCCACGCAAATACAGATAATACGGTAACAGTTGATAAGTCATCAAAAGAAATAGCAGGAGTTAAGTATACATACAGACTTAAGACAGGTGGCGCAGGTAAAGCAGATTATAGAAGTATTAGTTTTGCAACAGCAGATGCCGTTACACTTAACCTTGTTGCTGTAAGCTCTAACGGAAAAGAGAAAAGAGAAGTAGCTATAGCTTTAAAGCAGTCAGATGGAAGTTTAAAAGAAATAGCAACAATCAATGTAGGCACAACTGTGGCATCATATAAAACTAAGTTAGGTGAAGCTGGAATATACTATGTATATTCTAAAGCTGGCGGTCTTAATGTATATGATATAGCAGTAAGCTATGCCAAGGAAGAAGAAAAACCAGCAAGAACTGATAATGAAGTAAGAGAAAGAGCAGCAGGCTTTAAAACAGGAGATATATACGTATCAACAAAGGGCAGGTCTGATGCAGCTGGTACATATGAAGATCCTATGGATTTAGTAACAGCTATCAACAAGGTTCAGGCAGGCAATACTATATGGATGTTCCAAGGAACATATTATGCATATGATATGTATCAGGGCTCAATCCTTATATCTAAGGATAACAGTGGAACAGAGGATGCATATAAGACAATAAGCAGCATAAACAACAAGACAGTAACTATTGACTTTGATGGAATGCAGGAAGACGGACCAAACAGAGGTGTTATACTTGATGGCTCATACTGGCATGTATATGACATAGATATATGCAATGCCGGAGATAACGGAATGTTATTATCAGGCAATCATAATATTATCGAGTTATGCCAGTTCTATGCCAACCATGACAGCGGACTTCAGATAAGCAGATATGATACAACAGCAGATACTATTGATAAGTGGCCATCATACAATACAATCCTTAACTGTACAGCATTCAATAACAAGGATGAGGCAACAGCAGAGAATGCAGATGGATTCGCAGCAAAGCTCACATGTGGAGAAGGCAATGTATTTGATGGATGTATATCATACTGTAACAGTGATGATGGATGGGATCTATATGCAAAACCAGCAACAGGTCCAATCGGAGTTGTTACAATAAAAAACTGTATATCATTTGGTAATGGTAAGCTCACAGATGGAACAGGTTCAGCTAACGGAGACATGAACGGATTCAAGCTTGGAGGCAGTAATGGAGCATGCCCGACACCTCACATAGTGGAAAATTGTCTTTCATTCTTTAACGGAGCAACAGGTTTCACAGATAATGGAAATGGCGGAGCAGTAACAATAAAGAATTGTACAGCAGTAGCTAATGGTGTATATGATACAACAAAGGCGAATTTCATGTGCTATAGAACATCAAAGGATGCATCATATAGCAATCTTCTTTCATATGTAAATAATAAGAATGCATCAACAGACCAGTTCTTAGGAAGCCTTGCTTCAGTACTCTATAACTACAAAGGTCAGGGTTACTACTGGGTAAAGGATTGGACATGTACAGATGGTGCAAAGACTAAGTATACAGGAAGTGAAGGAAAGGATTACAGCGCACAGTTATCAGACTTTATGAATGTAACAGTACCAGGATATGATGCAGCAACAGGAAAATACAGCGCAGACTATCATAGCATTTTCAGAAATGCAGATGGAAGTCTTAAGACAGACGGACTTTTTGAAGTAAAGGATACCAGTTCTTTATATAATGCAGGTGATGATGGAAAGCACATAGGATATATGCTTTCACATAGAAAAGAGATATCAAAGCCAGGTGAAGAACCAACAGAGAAAGAGACCGAGGTAGTAAAGCCAACGGAGAAAGAAACTGAGGTAGTAAAGCCAACGGAGAAAGAAACTGAGGCAGTAGA
>DJDY01000185.1 GCA_002435585.1 Lachnospira sp. UBA5912 | reverse complement strand
CTCAATGTGGAATACAGATAATGCGGCTACTTGAGTGCACAGAGTAGAATTAAATAGTTGAGATAAGAATAAAATAAGATTAAATTGAAATCAGACGGAAAGCTGATTGAATGGAGGAAGAGTATGCGTTATATAGAAACATTTAAAGACGGAGACAGAATTTCAGAGGTATACCTGTGTAAATCTAAGTCATCAGCACTTACTAAGGCTGGAAAAGAATACGAGAATGTTATTCTTATAGATAAGACAGGACAGATAGATTCAAAGATATGGGACGTTAATTCAGGTGGAATATGCGATTTTGAAGTTAATGATTATGTATTTGTTAATGGACAGGTTATCAGCTATAATGGTGCATTACAGTTTAAGATAGAAAGAATTCGTGTGGCGGCAGAAGATGAGTACACACCAACAGACTATATTCCATCTTCAAGATATGATATAGAGCAGATGTATGAGGAATTATTAGGTTTTGTAAGAAGTGTAGAAAATCCATACATAAAGCAGCTTTTGGAAGCATTTTTCGTTGAAGATGAAGCATTTATTAAAAAGTTCAAGAATACATCAGCAGCCAAGACAGTACATCATGGATTTATGGGTGGACTGCTTGAACACAGCTTAAGTGTTACAAGATTATGTGCAAAGATGAGTGAGAATTACGATTTCCTTAACAGAGATCTGCTTATAAGCTGTGCAATGCTCCACGATGTAGGCAAGGTAAGGGAATTAAGCGAATTCCCAAGAAATGACTACACTGACGAGGGTAATTTTATAGGACATATAGTTATTGGCTACGAAATGGTTATTGAAAAAATCAGACATATACCAGATTTCCCAGAAATATTAGCTAATGAGGTTGGACATTGCATATTATCACATCACGGTGAGTTAGAATACGGTTCACCTAAGAAGCCAGCAATAGCAGAAGCAATAGCACTTTCTATGGCAGATAATATTGATGCGAAGCTTGAAACTTTAAGGGAATGTCTTGAAGCCAAAGACACTAATGACTGGCTTGGATTTAACAGATGGCTTGAATCCAACATAAGAAGAACAAGTTGTTAATGTGAGGAACAGTTATGGCATATAGTAAGAATGATATTGTACAGATTACAATAGAGGATATAGGAGTAACAGGAGAAGGAATAGGAAAGATAGACGGCTATACATTATTTGTAAAAGACACAGTTATAGGTGATGTAGTAGAAGTTAAGATTATGAAGGCAAAGAAGAATTACGGATATGCCAGACTTATGAATATCATAACACCGTCAAAGGACAGGGTTACACCTGAATGTAATATAGCAAGGCAGTGTGGCGGTTGTCAGTTACAGGCTATGAGTTACGCCGCACAGCTTAAATACAAACAGAAGCTTGTCAGCGATAACTTAAAAAGAATAGGCGGACTTACAGAAGGCGTAGACTATGAAATGTGTGACATTCTTGGTATGGACACGCCATTCAGATACCGCAACAAAGCACAGTATCCTGTAGGCGAGGATAAAGACGGCAATATTATTATGGGATTTTACGCAGGTCATACACATTCAATAATTCCTTGTGATGACTGCCTTTTAGGCGATGAGAATAACGCTGTAATATTAAGAGCTGTCAAGCAGTGGATGAAAGATTACAGGGTAAGAGCCTATAACGAGAATATCCATAAGGGAACTTTAAGACATATACTTATAAGAACAGGATTTCATACTGATGAGATTATGGTCTGTCTTGTTACTAAGAAAATGTTAAGAAAAGAGGCGGCAGATGGACTTGTAAGAGTGATTGAGCAGCTTAACAATGGAAGCTATATTTCAATAAGTGATAATACTTCATCAGGTAATGAAAATTTCTTGAGTGATAATAATACAAGTAATAACAATGGAAGAAAGTTAAATATAGCTTCACTGGTTGTCAATATTAATAAAGAGGATACTAATGTAATACTTGGCAGGGAATGTGTAACGCTTTATGGAAGACCTTACATAGAAGATTACATTGGAGATATAAAGTTCCAGATATCACCACTTTCATTTTTTCAGGTTAATCCTAAACAGACAGAAGTGCTTTATAATAAAGCGTTGGAATTTGCTAATCTTACAGGTAATGAGGCAGTGTGGGATCTGTATTGCGGAATAGGAACAATCTCACTGTTCTTAGCAAAAAATGCAGGAATGGTATACGGTGTAGAGATAGTTCCACAGGCGATTGAAGATGCAAAGAATAACGCTAAGCTTAACGGAATAGATAATGCAGAGTTCTTTGTAGGAAAGGCAGAAGAAGTAGTTCCAGCATTTTATGAAAGCAGGAAAGCAGATGATAGTACAGGTCACAATATGACAAGACCAGATGTTATAGTGGTAGACCCACCAAGAAAAGGCTGTGATGAAAAGCTTCTGGATACAATTGTTACAATGTCACCACAGAGAGTTGTGTATGTAAGCTGCGATTCAGCAACACTTGCAAGGGATTTAAAGGTGTTATCGGAGCGTGGATATAAGATTGTGAAGGTACAGCCGGTTGACCAGTTTGCTAATACGGTTCACGTGGAAACGGTATGCCTTTTGACCAGATTAAAAAGCAGTGTATAAGTAGGAGCAGATGGAGAACATAGTGGAGGGAAAGAGATGGCAAATAAAATAGTTAGGGAAATTATTCACGCAAA
>DJDY01000143.1:1762-23318 GCA_002435585.1 Lachnospira sp. UBA5912 | reverse complement strand
CAGTTCTGGGTAAAATGTGGAACTAAGTTCCCACTTATAGATGAACTTGAGGGACTTCTTAAAGAAGCAGTTGTACAGGCAACATTTGAAGCACCATTAAGACATAACAGTGTAGAAACATTTGATGAATATAACACAGGCAAGAATGTTGGTAAGGGAACACCTACAGTATTCTGGGATATCGTTCCAGACAGCGATCAGTGTGAGATATATACATATATGGCTGGTGGTGGCTGTACACTTCCAGGCAAGGCTATGGTACTTATGCCAGGTGAAGGTTATGAGGGTGTTACTAAATTTGTATTAGATGTAATGACAAGCTATGGACTTAATGCATGTCCTCCACTTCTTGTTGGTGTTGGCGTTGCAACTTCTGTAGAAACAGCAGCATTACTCTCAAAGAAAGCACTTATGAGACCAATTGGCTCACATAATGACAATGAGAGAGCTGCCAAGATGGAAAGGCTTCTTGAAGATGGAATTAACTCTATAGGCTTAGGACCTCAGGGTATGGGCGGAAAATATTCTGTTATGGGTGTTAATATTGAAAATACAGCCCGCCACCCATCAGCAATCGGTGTAGCCGTTAATGTTGGCTGCTGGAGTCATAGAAGAGGCCATATTATCTTTGATAAAGACCTTAATTATACAATTACAACACATTCGGAGGTGACTTTATAATGGTAGAGATGAGAAATGGTAAAAAAGTACTTATAACACCTGTGTCAGCAGAGGATTTAGAGGATATCAAGGTTGGCGATATCGTATACCTTGACGGAAGTATGACAACATGCCGTGATGTTGCACACAGAAGACTTGTAGAAGAAGGAAGAGAACTTCCAGTAGATGTTAGAAATAATGCAATATTCCATGCAGGTCCAATCATCAGACCACTTGAGAATGATAAGTTTGAGATGGTTTCTGTAGGACCTACAACAAGTATGAGAATGGAAAAGTTTGAGTATGAATTCGTTAAGCTTACAGGCGTAAGAGTTATCATCGGTAAAGGTGGTATGAAGGAAAATACAGAGAGAGCCTGCAAGGAATTCGGAGCTATACACTGTGTATTCCCAGCAGGAAATGCAGTAGTAGCAGCTACAGAGGTAGAAGAAATAGTAAGAGCTGAATGGCGTGACTTAGGAATGCCGGAAACACTCTGGAACTGCCGTGTTAAGGAATTCGGCCCACTTATCGTATCTATTGATACTAAGGGCAATAATATGTTTGAAGAAAACAAGGTAATATTCAACCAGAAGAAAGATGCAGCATACGAGAAGATATCTAAAGAAGTTGGATTTATCAAGTAATTAAGTCAGACATATGTCTGACAAAGCTTAACCATTAATCAGCCGATTATATGGAAAGGTATATACATTGTGTATAATGTGCAATATACAATGTTTATATAAAGGATAAACATACATTATATAGCGATGCGATTATTTATATGATGTATGTTTATTCAGACACAATACAATGCTGGTGCAGACAACTACTAACTAGCATTGACTGATGTATAATCATCTATTTTAGTTATGGCTTACAATGTGCTAGTAAGCCATAACACAACAAGCCAGAGAAAACAGAGTACCAAAGATAAAGTATTAATCAATATTTATACTTACATTAAACCCAAACCTAATATTTTACGAGCAGAGGGCTGTTGCATCACGCACAAATGATGTAACAGCCCTTTGTTTTATATAAAAATATATAAAAGATATGATAAATATATATAAAGAAGGGAGATATTGTATATATGAACAGATATAGAAAAATAATATTATTATCTCTTAAAATAGGAATAGGAAGCAGTCTTTCACTTTATGCAGCACAAAAATAACAGAATATAATAACCCACAGGAACAGCTTGTAAGGTTAAAAGAACTTATTGAACAGATAAAGGATGAAGAACTTCCTGCAACAAGGGAGGAGTTTGAAAGCGGCGCATTATTATTTCATATATTTATGGATATAGAAGATTTTTTGCTATATAAAAAAATATTTTATTGATAATCTTGATAAGACACAGAAAAAGCACTACTGGAAAGCAGGTTAGAAGAAGAAAAATACTGTAAGATTGTTGTAAGATTGATGCGTTAATCTAGTAATAGATTAAATATACGCAGCCTGCCGTATAATAAGATATCATATTAATAATAATTCAATTAGGAAGTGATACAGAATTAATAGATTTATAGTATAATAAGATGTCATATTAGTAATAATTCACGTCAGGTCCGTATAGGGAAGGAAGAGTGACAACGTGAATATACTAAAAATAACATTTAAAAGTGTGAAAAGAAGGTACAGGCAGATTATAAGAGCTGCGCTTACAACACTTCTTGCAGTATTTTTTGTGACGGCTGGTCTTATCATTCACCCACCTATGAGTAAGTTCATGTGGGTGAATGACCTTTTGTCCATGGCTTCTTAGTATTATGATGTGCTTATCAGGCGTTGGCATCTTCATATCTTGGAAGTTCAACAATTATAGCTTCATGATGTACAGCAGGCAGGAACTTCTCCATAACTTCCTTAGTCTTTAGCTTAAGGCTTGAAGTGTTGATACAAGGGTGACATCCAAGAGAGTCACCTTCAAGCACCTCCTTATCGATAAGTAACTGGACGTGATTGTCCGTGTCGTTCATAAGCCCCATAATAGATACAGAGCCCGGTGTTATATCAAGATATTCCTCCATATATTCCTCACCGGCAAATGAAAGTCTTGCCGAATTAATCTGCTGGCTTAAGTCCTTAGTTTTAAATACTTTATCACCCGGCATCATAAGAATATAGAACTGTGTTTTCTGTCTGTTACATAAGAAAAGGTTCTTACATATAAGTGTGTCAAGAATTTTATCAATATCGTTGCATACTTCCATAGTTGTTGCTGGTTCGTGGTCGGTTCTGTAGTATTCCATTCCCAGTTTATCAAGTAAGTCATATACTCTTATTTCTTTGTCAAGTCTGCCAGCTTCGTCTGCTGGTCTTCCTTTGATTAGTTCCATAGTATTTTGGTAATTCCTTTCTTATTAGTTATTAGTAATATGCAGTATGTCAGTGTCAGACTGACGGATATCTGTAAATTATTAATTGAGTATAATACTTTACTATAAATGAGCTTGCAATAGCTTAAAACTATGACAAACACATTTTTTAATGTATTATACAGATATTATCCTGATATTTATAATGATGTTGGGGTCAAAAGCCCCCAACTATGATACTTACGGATTGTTCCGTGCTATGCACTCCCACAATCCGTCCCAATATTCGCATATCGTGGGACTATCATCCCACTTTTATACTCATATTGGGGCGGGTCACAAGGTCATTCGCCCACTTATGAGCAAGCTCATGTGGGTTCAGACCTTTTGACCCTTGTATCATATATAATAGCACTATCAATTAATTATTAACAGAAAAATGTGAGGAGAAGTTATGAAAACAGCAGTAGTTGGTTATCCAAGAATAGGAGCATTAAGAGAATTAAAGTTTGCATTAGAAAAATATTTCAGACACGAGATAAGTGCAGAGGAGCTTGAAGCTACAGCGAAGGAGTTAAGAAAAGTACACTGGCTTACACAGAAGGAGGCAGGAATAGATTATATTACATCAAATGATTTTTCATATTATGATATTGTACTTGACACAGCATTTCTTCTTAATATAATTCCGGCAAGATATAAGGAGCTGGATATATCAGAGCTTGACAGATATTTTGCGATGGCAAGAGGTTATCAGGGTGAGAATGGTGATGTTAAGGCACTTGCGATGAAGAAGTGGTTTAATACTAATTATCATTATATTGTGCCGGAGGTTGAAGATGATACAGATATCAGACTTTCAGGAAGCAAGTTATGGGATGAATATAATGAGGCGAAGCGTGAAAATATAGAAACAAAGCCGGTTATTACAGGTGTGTATACACTTCTTAAGCTTTGCAGGTTTACAGGTGAGAAAAATGCTGATGATTTTGCAGATGCATTTGCAAATGCTTATAAAGAGGTTCTTAAAAAATGTAATGATACAGCAATACAGTGTCTTCAGTTTGATGAACCAACACTTGTGCAGGATATGACAGATAAAGACAGTATTATCAACTTCATGCTCATTACAGCATGTGCCATATACATTAGAAAATGAAACAAAATTATCCAAGGAATATACTGATTATTTCGCATTTGCAAAGGAAAAGCTTGTTGAATTAAAAGAATTAAGCCAGCTTGCAGAGAGTGATGATATAAATGCAGAGGATACATTAAAGGCTAACAGGCAGCTTTTTGCAGGTACAAGAAACTGTGACAATGCAGAAGTCAAGAAAAGATTAGCAGAAGTTAAAGAAGAAGATTATCACAGACTGCCTGAAAGAAGTAAAAGACAGAAGATACAGAAAGAAGCATTTGAATTACCAAAGCTGCCAACAACTACAATAGGTTCATTCCCACAGACAAAAGATGTTAAGGCCAATCGTTCTGCTTTCCGTAGGGGTGAGATTACAAAGAAGGAGTATATTGAATTCAACAGAAACAAAATAAATGAATGTGTCAGATGGCAGGAGAAAATCGGGCTTGATGTACTTGTTCATGGAGAGTATGAACGTAATGATATGGTTGAATACTTTGGAGAAGCTCTGGGAGGTTTCCTGTTTACTGAAAAGGCGTGGGTACAGTCATATGGTGCGAGATGTGTTAAACCACCGGTAATCTGGGGTGATGTATATCGTAAGAAGTCAATTACAGTAGAATGGTCAGTATATGCACAGTCCCTTACCAATAAGATTGTGAAGGGTATGCTCACGGGTCCGGTTACAATACTTAACTGGTCATTCCCAAGAGAGGATATTACTATTAAAGAATCTATATCACAGATTGCACTTGCTATACGCGATGAGGTGCTTGACCTTGAGGATAATGGAATTAAGATTATACAGATTGATGAGGCGGCTCTCAGAGAGAAGCTTCCATTAAGAAAGTCAGACTGGAATTGTGAATATCTTGACTTTGCAATACCTGCTTTCAGACTTACATCAAGCGGTGTCAGACCGGAAACACAAATTCATACACATATGTGTTATAGTGAATTCACAGATATTATTCCGGAGATAGATGATATGGATGCGGATGTCATTACATTTGAGGCATCACGTTCTGACCTGTTAATTCTTGACTCACTTAGGGAGAACAATTTTGAAACAGAGGTAGGACCGGGAGTGTATGATATTCATTCGCCAAGAATACCTTCTGTAGAGGAAATAACACAGGCAATCAATATAATGCTCACAAAGATAGATAAAGATAAATTATGGGTTAATCCGGACTGTGGTCTTAAAACAAGAGGCGTATACGAAACAGAGAAGAGTCTTAAAAATATGGTTGAGGCAGCAGAAAATGTAAGAAAAAAACTGTAAGAATAATTATATGGTTGTTTAATTGAATTTCATTATATGGCAAACGGACGACAAGTATAAGCTACAGGCAGCTAGGCACACTATGTTCAATGCCAGAAGCTTTGATTGGATATTTCTAAGTCTTTCCATGTAAACTATGGTAACTGACGCTATCGCTCAGACGCGCCGTCCGTGGCGCGGCTTCGTTGCTTCGTACATCCGTGTACGAAGCTAGCTGGTAGATGAAAGGAAAGACTAAGAACTATCACAATCAAACTTCAAGTGCATTTCACATAGTATGTCTGGCTGCCTGTAGCTTATACTTGTCTGTCTGTGGTGTAATTTACTTGCTGATATTCAATTAAATCAAGTGGGACGAAAGGGGGGGGCGGAATTGTGCGCTTTACACGCAATTCCGCCTCCTCATGCCTCGTCTATTTGATTTAACCACACATTCATTTTCGTAAATTAAGCCAATGCCAGACATCATATATGCAAGAAGCAGATGCACATTCATCATAAGATGCACTTGAAGTTAAATTGTGATAGTTCTTGGACTTTTCCTTCACTACACAGCTATCCACAGACACGGATGTCCCGTATCGAACGGTAGCGGCAATAGCAACTACCTATATGAAAAGTCTTAGAAATATCCAATTGAAGCTTCTGGCATCGCCTATGCATGTACATCTGCTTCTTGCATATATGATGTTGTCCGTTTGTTAAGAATGTGTGTTAAACAACAATATAATATATTACTGGAAGTCGCATATATCAATCATAGCTTCAAGCATTTCTTTTTCTTCTGGTTTTTTCTTAGTAAGTCTTGCAGCAGCTACGATAGGCATCCATTTATCAACATAACGCCTATCGGTAGATGTTTTCTCACAGAATATTGCTATGTACTTATCAGCAAGTGTTTCATCGCTAAGCTTAAGTGTAAGATATGTGTTAGCAGCATCAGCAGAAGCGTTGCCTTTAGTAGCATGTACCCAGTCAACAGCAGTAATAGCAATTATCTGGTTTTTATCGTCAGTCTGTACGATAATATTCTCAAGGCAGTAATCTCCATGGCATAACTTAGTATGATTAGGAAGTTCTGAAAGTCTTGATTCAAGCTCATATTTTGTATCAGCAGGAATATTAAGCTCACCAATCTGTCTTTCAAGCTTACTCTTCATATCAACTAAAAGAGGATTACTGTGTTTATTGATGGCTATCTGGTAATCAACCATAGTTTCAATATAAGCATCAGCATTTTCAGGATGTTTAGCTAACAGTTCTTTTAATGTTTCACCTTTGGCATATTCGCTTGTGATGGTCCACTTTCCATCGACTATGGATACGTTAAGAAGCCGTGGTATATCAAGACCGGTATCCTCAACTCTTGCAGTGTTAAGTGCTTCGTATAATACATCTGACTTACTGTAAGATAGTGCAAATACCTTTTCAGCCTTATCCTTATCAACATATACTGACTTTAGAGCACCTTTATATATACATTTTTTCATAATAACCTCATTTCTGCGCACGTCTTTTGCGCATATCGAGTTTGTGTCAAGTGCGCAAAGACACAAATCCCGCGTGTGAAAATTTATTTTCCAAATATTATATTACTTAGCCTTTATATCCGTAGGATTCACTTCTTTTCCATAGTATGCCTTAAGATACATAGCCTTTATCTCACTCATAAGAGGATATCTAGGGTTAGCACCTGTACACTGGTCATCAAATGCATTTTCAACCATCTCATCAAGTGTAGCAAGGAAGTCTTTCTCATCAACGCCGTAGTCTTTAATAGTCTTCTTAATTCCAACCTTATCTTTAAGATCTTCGATAGCCTTTAAGAAGTTTTCAAACTTTTCATCATCATTCATGCCAGCAATACCAAGGAAGTTGGCACATTCAACATACCTTTCCTTGCAGTGGGGGTAAGCGTACTGCGAGAATGTTCCCATCTTTGCAGGAACCTCTGCTGCATTAAAGCGCATTACATCTGTTATAAGAAGTGCGTTTGCAATGCCATGAGGTATATGGTGGTAAGCACCAAGCTTGTGAGCCATAGAATGGCATACACCAAGGAAAGCATTGGCAAATGCCATACCAGCCATAGTAGAAGCAGTAGCCATTTGTTCTCTTGCTTTGGCATCGTGAGGTCCATTCTCATATGCTGCTGGAAGATATTCGAATATATTCTTCATAGCCTTAAGTGCAAGACCGTCAGTATAGTCAGTAGCCATAATAGATGCATAAGCTTCAAGTGCGTGTGTGAGTGCATCTATACCAGAAGCGGCTGTAAGTCCCTTAGGCTGGTTCATACACATATCAGCATCAATAATAGCCATCTTAGGAAGCAGTTCATAGTCTGCAAGAGGATACTTTATGCCAGTTTTTTCATCAGTGATAACTGCAAAAGGTGTAACTTCTGAACCTGTACCAGAAGAAGTTGGAATAGCTATAAAGTAAGCTTTTTCTCCCATCTTAGGGAATGTGTAGATACGTTTTCTTATATCCATAAATCTCATGGCCATATCCATAAAATCAACTTCCGGATGTTCATACATAACCCACATAATCTTGGCAGCATCCATAGCAGAACCACCACCGATAGCTATGATGCAGTCAGGCCCGAAGCTGTTAATAGCCTTGGTTCCTTCTAGAGCACATTCAAGAGTAGGATCTGGTGCTACGTTGAAGAAGGTTGTATGTGTTATACCGAGTTCATCAAGTTTATCAGTAACGCATTTAGTGTAGCCATTCTTATATAAGAACTGGTCTGTAACAATAAATGCTTTCTTTTTACCTAACACGGTTTTTACCTCGTTAAGTGCAACAGGAAGGCAGCCTTTCTTAAAGTATACCTTTTCAGGAGCCCGAAACCACAGCATATTTTCTCTCCTCTCAGCAACAGTCTTTATGTTAATAAGGTGCTTTACGCCTACATTTTCGGATACAGAGTTACCACCCCATGAACCACAGCCAAGTGTGAGAGAAGGTGCTAACTTAAAGTTATAAAGGTCACCGATACCGCCCTGTGAAGAAGGCGTATTAATAAGTATACGGCAGGTCTTCATAGCTTCCTCAAACTTAGCAAGTTTATCGTTTTCGGTTGCAGAATTAATATATATAGAAGAAGTATGACCAAAGCCGCCATCAGCTATAAGGCGCTCTGCTTTGCTTAAAGCATCATCAAAGTCCTTTGCCTTATACATAGCAAGAACAGGAGATAACTTCTCGTGTGCAAATTCTTCTGAAAGGTCAACAGAAGTAACCTCACCAATAAGAATTTTAGTACTTTCAGGTACTTCTATGCCGGAAAGCTTTCCAATATTATAAGCACTCTGGCCAACAATCTTAGCATTTAAAGAACCATTTATAATGATAGTTTTTCTGACTTTATCAAGTTCGGTTTTATTAAGAAAGTGACAGCCCCGCTTGGTAAATTCATCTTTAACCTGCTTATATATAGAAGAATCAACGATTACTGACTGTTCAGAGGCACATATCATACCATTATCAAATGTCTTTGAATGGATAATAGAGTTGACTGCAAGTATGACATCGGCAGTGCTGTCAATAATAGCTGGGGTGTTACCGGCACCTACACCAAGTGCAGGCTTTCCGGATGAATAAGCTGCCTTAACCATACCAGGACCTCCTGTTGCAAGTATAATATCAGCTTCCTTCATAAGAGTGTTGGTAAGCTCAAGGCTTGGAACATCAATCCAGCCGATTATGCCCTTAGGAGCACCAGCAGCAACAGCAGCTTCAAGTACAACCCTGGCAGCGGCTATGGTGCTTTTCTTAGCACGTGGGTGAGGGCTTATGATAATACCATTACGGGTTTTTAATGAAATAAGAGTCTTGAATATGGCAGTAGAAGTAGGATTAGTTGTAGGAATAACAGCGGCAACAACGCCGATAGGTTCTGCGATTTTCTTGATACCATAGGCTTTATCTTCCTCGATAACACCGCAGGTTTTAGTATCACGGTATGCGTTGTATATATATTCAGCAGCATAGTGATTCTTGATTACCTTGTCTTCTACTATTCCCATGCCAGTTTCCTTAACAGCCATTTTTGCAAGAGGTATTCTTGCTTTGTTAGCGGCAAGGGCAGCAGCAGTAAATATTTTATCAACCTGTTCCTGTGAATATGTCGAGAAGATACGCTGTGCCTCTTTTACAGAACTTATAAGCTCTTCAAGAGACTGGATGTTGTCAACAATTAAAGATTTTTCTTTATTCATAATATTCCTCATTCCTGCGCACTATTTTCAAATAACCGGCTTGTGTCGTGTGCGCACAGACACAAAGTCCACTTGTGAAAAATCAGTTTCACATTAAGTATTCTTTCTCTTCCTTCTCTAAAATAACCTTATATACACTTATAAGCAATTATAACTGCTTATAAATGTATTCTATATAGTATTACGAGAAAAATATGCCAATAAAAAATAAGATTGATAATTAATTAACAATCTTTATAGCCATAGCTTATCATTTTCATATACATATGTCAATAGTATATTATTGCTATAATTATTGATATATTACTGTTTAATACTCACATCAATATATATTTGTGGAAGAAATATATATTATAACTGCACTATTTATGATAAAATTATATCAAATATAGAAAACCGTCAGGTATGAAAGGAGAATCATGATATGAAGTGGGGAATTTTAGCTACTGGTACCATTGCAAAAAAGTTTGCATCAACATTAAAACAGATGGGTGAAGAGAATGAACAGCTTGTTGCCGTTGGTTCAAGACATATGGAAAGTGCATTAAGTTTTGCACAGCAATATGATATTCCACATTTTTATGACTCTTATGAGGCGCTTGCGGAAGATCCAGAGGTTGAGGTAATATATGTTGCAACACCGAATACGCTGCATTATGAAAATTGTAAGTTGTGCTTAGAACATGGTAAACATGTCCTATGTGAAAAGCCTTTTACAATAAATGAAGAACAGGCACGTATGCTTTATGAAATGGCAGAGAAAAAGGGGCTTTTTATAATGGAGGCATTCTGGATATGGTTTCTTCCATTATATAATAAGATAAAAAGCATAATTAAGGGTGGTGTTATTGGTGAGGTGAAGAAGATAACCTGTCAGTATGGCTTTGCAGCATCGGGTGCCAGAAAGGACAGAAAGTTTGATTCGGCTCTTGGAGGTGGTGCACTCCTTGATATTGGTATATATAATCTTGGATTCCTTCGTATCATTACAGGATGTGAGCCAGAGAGGATTGAAACAAAGGAAGTACACATTAACGAGTATGGTACAGATGATTATAGCCGTCTTCTGCTTACATATCCAGATGGCTGCTATGCAGAATCAGTGCAGACAATAGGACAGGAGATGAAGCGTAATGCACGCATTGTGGGGACAAATGGAAGTATTTTTCTGCCGGATTTTCAGCATGCTGAGACTATGATGTTACAAACAGCAGATAATAAAGAAGAACAAGTTATAAAATGCCCAGTTGATATTAACGGATTTGAGTATGAAATACGCGAAGTCAGCCGGTGTATAAAACTTGGTCTTAGCAGCAGTGATTATTATACTATGTCAGACAGTCTTTCCTTAACCGGTCAGATGTATAAGCTTAGAAAGGATTGGGGCATGAAATTTGAAGGTGAGATATAATTAAAAAATTTATAATTATGACAGTCATGATAGCTTATTTAATACTATTATGGCTGTTTTTATTTTGAGGTATTTTGCCGTAATCACAACATTTTATTCTGTTTTAGTGTTTAGCGTGTCTTAAGTAAAAAAGTCTATTTCTGCAAGTATAGACGATTTTTTGTACTTTTGACATTTATATCATGATATTAGAATAAAAACTTGACTTTGTTATGGTTGGTGTTACAATAGTTGCATATACAACAATTGGAGGTGCAACTAATAATGCTGAAAAGAATTTTTTCATATATGAAGCAATATAAAAAATATGCTTATCTGGCACTTTTGTGTATTGCAGTTGAGGCTATGCTTGAACTGATGGTGCCTATGATTATGGCAGATCTTATAGATAATGGTGTTGCTAATGGTGATACACATTACATATATATAAAAGGTTTACAGATGGCTTTATGTGCTCTTATAGCTCTTGTACTTGGAATAGGAAGTGCAAGATTCCAGTCGCTTGCCGGACAGGGACTTGGTGCGAATATCAGAAAAGCAGAATATGAAAAGCTTCAGTCATATTCATTTTCTAATATAGACCATTTTAGGGTATCGTCACTTGTTACACGTCTTACAAGTGACGTTACCAATATACAGAATTCAGTTTCAACAGGTATGAGACCATTTGGAAGAAGTCCTGTCATGCTTATATTTGCATCATCAATAGCATTTACTATTAATAAAACACTTGCTCTTGTATTCTTTGTGGCGCTTCCAATACTTGCCACATTACTTATCATAATAATAATGAATGTAAGACCTTTGTATGGAAAAATGCAGAATGCTATTGATCTTGTTAACAGAAGCATACAGGAAAATCTTACTGCTATAAGAGTAGTAAAGTCATATGTAAGGGGAGATTATGAAGTAGACAAGTTTAAAGAGGTAAATGCAAACCTTAAGGCAGAATCTGAAAAAGCATTTGGAATAGCAGTACTTAATATGCCGGCAATGCAATTCGTTATGTATGGAACGATTATAGCGATTCTTTTCGTAGGTGGACATCTTATTAATGCAGGACAGCTTAAGATTGGCGAACTGACCAGCTTTTTAAGTTATGTCCTTTTGATTCTTAATTCGCTTATGATGATGTCAAATGTATTTCTTATGATGACACGTTCGCTGGCATCTGCACAAAGAATAGTTGAGGTTCTTGATGAAAAAATCGACATAACTGATGAGAATTCACAGGATATAAGCGTTAAAAAAGGCGAGATAGAGTTTGACCATGTGTGGTTTAAGTATAAAAATGAGGCTAAGGAATATGTGCTTTCAGATGTTTCATTTCATATAAAGCCAGGTCAGACAGTAGGTATTATAGGACAGACCGGTTCAGCTAAAACAACATTGGTGCAGCTTATTCCAAGACTGTATGATGCTACTAAGGGAACTGTGCGTATAGATGGAATAGATGTTAAGAATTATCCAGTAAGACACCTGCGTGATGCTATTGCAGTTGTTCTTCAGAAAAATACATTGTTTTCAGGTTCACTTATATCTAATCTTCGCTGGGGAAATGAAAATGCAACTAAAGAGGAGATAGACGAAGCATGTCACATAGCATGTGTTGATGAATTCTTAGACAGACTTCCGGCAGGGTATGAATCAGAGATGGGACAGGGCGGCGTTAATGTTTCTGGTGGACAGAAGCAGCGTATATGTATAGCTAGAGCTATATTAAAAAAACCTAAGGTTCTCATACTTGATGATTCTACAAGTGCTGTGGATACGGCAACGGAAGGCAGGATAAGAGAAGAGCTTGCAAAGAAGCTTCCGGATATGACAAAGATTGTCATTGCCCAGAGAATATCTTCTGTTAAACATGCAGATCAGATAATTATTCTTGACAGGGGCTGTGTGAATGCAATAGGAACACATGATGAGTTATTAAAGACTAATAAAATATATCAGGAAATATATGAATCACAGAAGGAAGGAGCAGATTTATAATGGCAAAGTATGTTGGATATAAAAGACCTAAGGATACTAAGAAAACTATAAAGCATCTGCTTGTTTACCTTGGACATTATAAGTGGATGTTTATGCTTGTTGCATTTCTTGTTTTATTAAGTGCAGGTGCCAATGTAACAGGAACTTATCTTGTTAAACCAGTTGTGAATCATTTTATAGTACCTGGAGATATGAAAGGACTTCTTCATGCGGTTACTGCCATGGGAGTTATGTATGCATGTGGTGCTTTGTGTACATTAGGGTATAACCGTATTATGGTAAAGGTGTCACAGAAGGTTATACAGGATATAAGAAATGACCTCTTTGCACATGTACAGAAGCTTCCTTTAAAATATTTTGATGCGCATACACATGGTGAGCTTATGAGCAGGTTTACCAATGATGTTGATACAGTGCAGGAGGCTATGAATAACAGTTTTGCGATGATAATACAGAGCTTTATAATGCTTTTTGGTACTCTTATTATGATGATGGTGTTAAGCATAAGGCTATCCATGATAGTTGTTGTGTTTCTTATTATAATGTTTTTCTTTATCAAGTTTAACAGTAAGCACAGCAAGAAGTACTTTAACAGGCAGCAGGAAGAGCTTGGAAAGATTAACGGCTTTGTCCAGGAGATGATGGCTGGACAGAAGGTTGAAAAGGTGTTTAACCATGAACAGAAGAATTTCGAGAAGTTCTGTGAGATGAATGAAAGCTTTAGAAAAGAGTCTACTAATGCACTTGCTTTTGCCGGAATGATGATTCCAACTATTGTCAGTCTGTCATATCTTAATTATGCGATATCAGCATGTGTTGGTGGTTTATTTACGCTTAAAGGACTTATGGATCTTGGAAGTCTGTCATCATATCTTATATATGTTCGTCAGAGTGCCATGCCTCTTAATCAGTTTACGCAACAGGTTAATTTCCTGTTATCAGCACTTTCAGGTGCAGAACGTATATTTGATATGATGGATGAAAAGCCAGAGGTTGATGAGGGCAGCGTAACTCTATGCAATGCTGTAAGAAATGCTGATGGAAGTCTTGCAGAGTGTAGTGAATATACAGGTGTATTTGCATGGAAGGTACCTGCAGGACTTAATACATACTGGAATTCAGATTCTTATAAGGAAAAGATTAAAAGCCAGATAAATAAAGAAAACACTATAACGTATATTAAGGATAGTGAAAATAATAGAGAGTATCATGACAACAAAGAATATAAAAAGAGTAATTCAGCTGCAAATGTTAAGAAGGACACGTATCTTGTAGAGCTGCGTGGTGATGTAAGATTTAAAGATGTTGTGTTTGGCTATGTGCCAGGAAAAACTATACTTAACGATGTCACTCTATATGCAAAGCAGGGACAGAAGATAGCATTTGTTGGTTCAACAGGAGCTGGAAAGACAACTATTATCAATCTTATAAACAGATTTTATGATATACAATCAGGTTCAATAACTTATGATGGCATAGATATAAAGGATATTAAGAAGGATGATTTAAGAAGATCGCTTGCCATGGTTATTCAGGATACACATCTGTTTACAGGAACAATAGCTGACAATATAAGATATGGAAAGCTTGATGCAACTGATGAAGAAGTAAGAAATGCAGCGGTAATAGCCAATGCAGATTCATTTATAAGACGTCTTCCAGACGGATATGATACAATGCTGTATTCTGATGGTGGTAACTTATCACAGGGACAAAGACAGCTTCTTGCCATAGCAAGGGCTGCTATAGCTAAGGCACCTGTGCTTATACTTGATGAGGCTACAAGCTCAGTTGATACAAGAACTGAAAGACTGATAGAAAAAGGCATGGATGCTATTATGGAGGGAAGGACAGTGTTTGTAATAGCACATAGATTATCAACAGTCAGAAACTCCAAGGCTATAATGGTGCTTGAAAAGGGACAGATTATAGAAAGAGGAAGCCATGATGAACTGCTTGAACAGAAAGGCAGATATTATCAGCTGTATACAGGACAGTTTGAACTTAGTTAAATCCCAGTATCTCGTAAAATATGATAGCTGTTATTATGATATTAATTTGTATTTCAGATATTTATATTTTAATGATAAAATTATAATAGTTAATAAACAACAGATAAAATAGATTATTTATAAAGATATAGAGAAATGAGGCGCAAAAGAGCAGTATGGAATATGGAGAGGTAAGACATTATCTGTTTGATGTAGAAATGCTAAGAAGACGGCTTCTAAGGCCACATTTTATAGAAATGGGGCTTACAGTAGGTCAGGGGCAGCCAAGGATATTATACGAATTAAGAAAAGGTGGACAGATGACACAAAGAGAGCTGTCAGATGCCTGTCTTATAGATGTAACTACCATGTCAAGAACACTTGACAGACTGGAAAAAATGGGACTTATAATAAGAGAGAGTAATCCGGAGTGCAGGCGTTCGTGGGTGATAAAGCTTACGAAAGAGGGAGAAATAAAAGCGGATGAGGTGTCTGATTTATTCAATATGACAGAGGATATATTCTGCCAGGATATATCACAGGAGGAACTTTCTAATATGTGCGCAACGCTTGAAAAGATAGAGGATAATCTTAACAAAGCTATAAAAAAGCAGGATGAAACATCAAAATAAAATATCAGATTGAAATGTTAAAACGAATTATAAAGTAATATAAAAACACAAATATAATAACTAAAAGAATAATATCTTGATAATAAGATGGAAAGAAGATGTAGTTGTGAGTAATGATAATATTAATGATAATGCCAGAAAGCATGATAAAACAGTTGCGGATAGCGTAAACAGTAGTGGCATAGCAGATGGCAGTAATAAAAACAAGCTGTTATACAGATGGATATTTTATATAGTGGGACTTGTTATTCTTGCACTTGGAATTATGCTTAATACAAAGACTAACCTTGGTGTATCGCCTATAATATCGGTCCCATATTCAATATCTGGTGTTATAGGATTTAACTTTGCCAATATGACACTTATTGTTTATGTTATATTTGTAATTATAGAAATGCTTCTTCATACGATATGGCAGTTTGTTGATAAGTCGGCCAACCAGCTTGGAATGTATCTGTTAAGGGACGTATTGCAGATTCCTGTAAGCATAATATTTACAAGATTTCTTAATATATTTTCAGGAATGATACCATCCGTTCATAATAACATGCCAGTTCAGATAATACTTCTTATAATTGCGGTAATACTGACAGGAATAGGTGCAGCCATGTCACTTAATATGCGTATAATTCCTAATCCGGGTGATGGTATAGTGCAGGCAATAAGTGATACTACCAGGCTTAATAAAAGAAAAGGAAAAGGTGTCGGCTTTTGTAAGAATTGTTTTGATATAACAAATGTTACGATAACATTTATAATTGGACTATCAACAGGACATTTTCTGTTAGGACTTGGTATTGGCACAATACTTGCCATGATTGGTGTTGGAAGGGTTATTGCTGTGTTTAATCATCTGTTTATGGATAAGATGAACAGAATTGTTTTTGATTATGTGGATTAGAAAGACGGGACACGACCATACATAATATATGAGGTGTCCAGCCTTTAATATTTTATATAATCCTGAAGATTTATTTAATAGTGGAAAGCTTATTATATAAATAATGAAAATATAAATGATAAAATAACGTTTATAAAAATAACTGGTAACAGGCACGGAAAGGTTTGGTAGTGAATATGAAGTATGATGTAATTATTATAGGAGCTGGTCCTGGTGGAATATTTTCAGCATATGAACTTATGAAAAAGTCACCAGAAATTAAAGTTGCAGTGTTTGAAGAAGGTAATACATTAGAGAAAAGAAAATGTCCTATAGATGGAAAAAAGGTAAAGTCCTGCATTAAATGTCCTACATGTGCCATTATGAATGGTTTTGGTGGTGCTGGTGCATTTTCCGATGGAAAGTATAATATAACTAATGATTTCGGTGGAACACTTTATGAATATATTGGCAAGGATGAAGCTATTGAGCTTATGAAGTATGTTGATACAATAAATACATCCCATGGTGGAGAAGAGACACACATGTATTCAACTGCGGGAACTAAGTTTAAGACACTCTGTATGCAGAATAAGTTAAAGCTTCTTGATGCATCTGTAAGACATCTTGGAACAGATATCAACTATGTTGTTCTTAAGAATATGTATAATGAAATGAAAAATCATATTGACTTCTACTTTAATACACCAGTAAGCAGTATAGAGGTTATAGATGGCGGATATCGCGTATTCTATAAGGACGAGCATATGGACTGTGAAAAGTGTATAGTGTCAGTTGGACGTAGTGGAAGCAAGTGGATAGAAAATGTCTGTAAGCAGCTTGATATTCCAACAAAATCAAACAGAGTGGATATCGGTGTACGTGTTGAACTTCCAGCAGTTATATTTGCACATCTTACAGATGAGTTATATGAGAGCAAGATTGTATACAGAACAGAAAAGTTTGAGGATCTGGTCAGAACATTCTGTATGAATCCTAACGGAATTGTAGTTAATGAGAATACAAATGGAATTGTAACAGTTAACGGACACAGTTATGAGGGAGCAGAGAAGCAGACTGAGAATACCAATTTTGCGCTTCTTGTTGCAAAACATTTCTCAGAACCTTTCAAGGATAGCAACGGATATGGCGAAAGTATTGCAAGACTTTCCAATATGCTTGGCGGTGGAGTTATTGTGCAAAGATTCGGTGACCTTATGAGAGGAAGACGAAGCACAGAAAAGCGAATAGAGGAAGGACTTGTAAAGCCAACGCTTGCAGCGACACCTGGTGACTTAAGTCTTGTACTTCCTAAACGAATTCTTGATGGCATCATAGAAATGATATATGCACTTGATAAGATAGCACCGGGAACTGCTAACGATGATACACTTTTATATGGTGTAGAAGTCAAGTTCTACAATATGGAAGTTGAGATTGACAAGAATCTTGAAACAAAATATAAGGGATTATATATAATCGGTGATGGAAGTGGCGTAACACATTCACTTTCACATGCTTCAGCCAGTGGAGTTTACGTAGCAAGAAAGATTATAGACGAGCAAAAGTAGGTTAAGCGGCAATGAGGACAAAGGGAAGGCAGGTGGCTGCAAAACAGACATTTACCTTTTTCTGTGTTATTGACGGATGGATAGTCAGGTGAAAATAATCTTATGTCAGAGGAGAACTTTAAGATGCTGATAGAAACATACAGCGGAAAATATGATGAGGAGATTATAGCTCTCATCCTTGATATACAGAATAATGAATCTAAGATTAATTTATCGCTTGAAGAGCAGCCAGATTTACTTGATATAAGTGAATGTTATCAGAAAAAGGGCGGAGAGTTCTGGATAGCATTGGCAGATGGAGTGGTTATTGGAACAATAGGACTTATGATGAAAGAAAATGCCTGTGCTATTATGAAGAAATTCTTTGTAAAGAAAGAATACCATTCTAAAAAGAGTGATGTTCCTAAAGTTGTCGCTTGTTATATCTAGCATATAAATGTTATAATTTATTAATATAGACAATGAATTTATATGTACGGAGGTTAATAATTGTGTTTCGTAAGATGAGAAGATTCAAGCAGGAGCTTAGCAATGATGAATGTATAGAAATATTAAAAAGTGAACCAAGAGGCGTACTATCTATGATAGGTGATGATGGTTATCCATATGGAATTCCTATAACACACTTGTATTGTGAAGAAAATGGAAAGATATATTTTCATGGCGCTAAAGAAGGTCATAAAGTGGATGCTATAAGCAAATGTGATAAGGTATCTTTTTGTGTGTATGACAAGGGGTATCGCAAGGATGGAGAGTGGGCTCTTAACATCAGGAGTGTTGTGGTATTTGGAAAAATAAAGGTGGTAGAGGATAGCGAAACAGTAGTTAAAGTATGCTCTGACCTATGCAGGAAATTTACTGATGATCCAGCGTATATAGAGCAGGAATTAAAAAACGCAGGTGACAGGGTACTGTGTCTTGAGTTAACTCCTGAACATATAACAGGTAAGCTTGTTAATGAATCATGAGATAATGAGCGCAAAAGAAAAGAAAGCGGCTGCGAAGCAGCCATAGAAGGATTTAGACAGATACTATAGTCTGTTTAAATCCTTTTTAATTTCTATTCACAGAAGTGCACGAAGTTCAGGCTGATTAGATTAATTTATTGACAATTATATTGTTTGTATTATAATGAATAATACAAACAATACAAAAATAAATGCATTTTAGAGAGGATGTGGAGTTATGATTATTGAATTAGATATGAACAGCAGTATTCCAATATATGTGCAGCTTCGTAACCAGATAGTTATGGGGATTGGACATGGTGAGTTAAAGCCGGGTGAGAGTCTTCCGACAGTAAGGCAGCTGGCAGAGGATGCTGGTGTTAATACGATGACAGTTAATAAGACATATCAGATATTAAAGACGGAAGGATATATAAATATAGACAGAAGACATGGTGCAGTTGTTGCCAGGAATATAGATATGGATATTGTGTTCCGTGAAAAGCTTGAAGCTGAACTTGAGCTATTGTCGGCTGAGGCAAGTATAACCGGTATGGATAAAAAGGATTTTCTTAATATGTGCGATAAGATATATTCTAAGATGAAGTGCGTGGAAAAGAAGCCGGTTGTGACTGAGTAAATAAAGATGTGAATTGTTGACTGAAAATATAAGCATAGAAATACAAATTATAGGATAAAAGCAGCAGTTATATAAAGGCTAACATACCTACTTGTTGCGGATTGGAGTATATATGGGAATAGCAATGGCAATTATGATGCTTGTAACCAATTTATTTGTAATATTGGTTGTGAGATTAACAATGGTATCTAATTTTGATTATAAGGCAGGAACGTATCTGGGAGTTCATATACCAGCAGATAAAAAAGAAGATGCTGAAGTAACTTCAGTTGTGAACAAAACGAAAAAACAGTTTAAGATATTTAACAATGTTAATATTGTATTATCGATTGCAATATGTGGTATATGTATTATTGATATTATTATATTTACGTTTGTATATATTCTGTGGATATTCGTATATATTATAGGAATACAGCTTATTGTCATAATTGGACATAGGAAAATATATGAGCTTAAGATGAAAAATGGCTGGCTTATTGAGTCACAGAAAAAGGTATATATTGATACAAGACTCTCATCTTCTATAAAGAACCCTTCCATTAGCATGAGATATCACTGGATATTCATAGGACTGACAGTTATCTTATATACGCCGGTTGTTATTACCAGACATTCAGATATGCTGTTTGGAGATGTGAGCATATATTTTATAGCATCAATTATAGTAGCTGTTGCATTGTATATATTTAATATATATGTTAATACCAGAGAGCGTACAGTATATAGTGAGAATTCAGACGTCAATGTAACAATGAACCAAATATATAAAAAATATGTATCACTTGGACTTATATTTATGAGTCTGTTTAATACAGTTGCATTTAGCTATATCGTTGCAGAGTATATGCTGCATGGTATTTTGTATGGACTGGATATTATTGTATATTCAATCATAGACGTTATAGGGAGTGTAATAATGCTGACATTTATTGTTGCTGCAAGAAGAAAAAGGACAGAGGTGCTGGCAGCCGATGCTGCTCCGTTATATGTAGATGATGATGAATACTGGAAGTATGGATTTTATTACAATCCCAATGACAGGCATATAATGGTGAAAAACAAAATGTATGATATGAATTATACATTTAATTATGCAAGCAGAGGTGCACAGATTATAGTGGCAATACTTACTGCTTTTATAACAGTTTCTGTTTGTTTAACAGCGGCAGTACTTATCCCTTTTATAAATATAAAGATGAATGTTTATATAACAGATGATACATTTATGGCAGATGGAGGAGGTTATAAATGTAGTATAAATATCTGTGATATACAGGAAGTACAGCTTTTTGATGAAATGCCTAAGGATAACTTTACAAAGACTAATGGTGGCTCTACAAATGAATATGATGTGGGTAATTATAAGGGCAGGACATATGGTAAATGTATGCTTTTTATATGGGATGGCTATTCTCCGGTGCTTATGATAAAGAGCGGCGATAAAACGGTGTTTGTGAATTCTAAAGAGGATGGATATATAAAGCAGATGTATGAAAAACTTACTGATTATCGTAAATAAAGAAATATTTAGCCATATTTAATAAACAGTTAATGATATTTTAATATATACAAATTGACTTAGAGTAAACTCCAGGTGATAAACTAATATAAGTCCGTGTTTTGGGTAGTATATACACGTATGTGTAATATTCTATCTGTTATAATTATGGTGTTTAATGATTGTGTGATTGCAATGGCATGAATATGATACATCATATAATACGGATAATATTATATATTGTAGTAGGAGAGAAAGAATATGTATGAATTAATAGAGAGAATAAATGATGCATCGGATGTTAAAAAGTTTACGTTAGAAGAACTGGATAAGCTTGCAGTGGAAATCA
>DJDY01000143.1:0-1708 GCA_002435585.1 Lachnospira sp. UBA5912 | reverse complement strand
AGAGAAGCACTTTTTAACAGATTGACAAAGATTGGCGGACATTTCGGACCTAACTTTGGTATAGTTGAGGCAGAAATAGCGTTACATTATGTGTTTAATTCACCAAAAGACCAGTTTGTTTTTGATGTTTCACATCAGAGTTATCCTCATAAGATATTGACAGGAAGAAAAGCAGGTTATATTGATGATAATCATTTTTCGGATGATTCAGGCTATACTAATCCGGATGAGAGTGAGCATGATTTGTTTAATGTAGGACACACATCTACATCCATTTCACTTGCGTCAGGTTTAGTTAAGGCAAGAGATTTAAAGGGTGAAAAGAGAAATGTTATTGCACTTATAGGTGATGGTTCTTTATCAGGCGGAGAAGCCATGGAGGCTTTAAATGTAGCAGGAAGTGAGCTTAATTCGAACTTTATCATAATTGTTAATGATAACGAAATGGCTATCGCAGAAAATCACGGTGGAATATATAAGAATCTTGCAAAGCTTCGTGAAACTAAAGGGAGAGCAGAAAACAACATATTTAAGGCATTTGGTCTTGATTATATGTATGTGGAAAATGGTAATGACATACCAACACTTATTGATATATTTAATAAGGTTAAAGATATTGACCATCCAATAGTTGTCCATATTCATACTAAAAAGGGACTTGGTTACAAGATAGCGGAGGAAAATAAAGAAGCATGGCACTGGTGCATGCCTTTTAACAGAGAAACAGGACTTCCAACAGTAGATTTTGGTGATGGTGAAGATTATACATCAATAACTGCGGATTATATAGTGAAGAAAGTAAAGAGTGATAAAGATGTGCTTGTCATTACTCCTGCAATGCCTATGGCAGTAGGACTTTCACCTGAGTTAAGAAAAGAACTTGGAAATCAGTATATTGATGTTGGAATAGCAGAAGAGCAGGCAGTTGCAATGGCATCAGGAGCAGCTAAGAATGGAGCAAAGCCACTTGTTGTAACGAACATGACATTTATTCAGAGGACATATGATCAGATATCACAGGATGTATGTATCAACAATAATCCAGTTACAATATTACTTAATTATACAAGCTTTGCGGGACTTACAGATGTTACACATCTTGGTATTTTTGGAATATCAGCATTTTCTAATATACCTAATCTTGTAATACTTGCCCCAAGCTCAAAGAGTGAATATATTAATATGCTTGACTGGTCGCTTGACCAGAAGGAACATCCGGTTATGATACTTATTCCTGGTAATGAGGTTACAGAACGTGAGGCAGATAAGGATTATAGTAAGATAGGAAAGTTTAATGTAGAACAGAAGGGTGAGAAGGCTGCCATAATAGCACTGGGGGATTTCTATCAGATGGGTGAAAGCCTGGCAGTCGCAGTAAAGGAAGAGTTGGGCTTTACGCCAACACTTATTAATCCAAGGTTCGCTTCGGCACTTGATACAGAATTACTTGAAGAAATCGGACATAATCATAGTCTTGTAGTTACACTTGAAGATGGTATTGTTGATGGAGGCTTTGGACAGAAGATTGCCGCTTTCTATTCAGCAAGTAATGTCAAGGTCAAGAATTACGGACTTGAAAAGAAGTTCTATGACCGTTATAATCCTGCAGAACTTCTTAAGGAACTTGGTATGACTAATGAGGCTATGGTAAATGATATAAGAGAATTAATTAAATAGTTGTTTAGTTAAATTACTGTTTAGTGAAGTC
>DJDY01000115.1:10994-12218 GCA_002435585.1 Lachnospira sp. UBA5912 | reverse complement strand
ATGTGAGTATGCAAAAGGACATTATGACAGAGTTAACGATGCGGTCTATGATATTATAACGCATGAAAGTGTCATAGACAGAGAGAAGATACTTGAATATTCCATTAAACATAAAGTATGTCCTTTTGAAATGTCACTGGATGTTTCATACTGGTGTGATGGTATTATCTGTGATTATAATTATCTGTTTGACCCGGATGCCTCACTTAAAAGATATTTTTCGGATGGCGCAAAGGGGGAATATATATTTCTTGTTGATGAGGCGCATAATCTTATTGACAGGGCAAGACAGATGTATAGTGCAACACTTAAGAAAGAAGATTTTCTTAAGTGTAAGAATATTATAAAAGATATGGATAAAAGACTGGCTTCGTCTCTTGAAAAGTGTAATAAGTATCTGCTTTCGCTTAAGAGAACATGTGAAAAAGATTATATAATAGTCGATGACTGTGGTACGTTTCCAGGAAGTCTGTCAGCGTGTTTTTCATATATGCAGAAGTTTCTTGATAAGCATAAGAAAAATCCAGTGTGTGATGAGATTATGGAGTTTTTCTTTGATGTAAGACATTTCCTTAATATGTATGATTGTGCTGATGATAAATATGTAACTTATGCGGAGCTTGATACTGATGGTGATTTTTTATTGCATTTGTATTGTGTTGACCCATCGGGCAATATATCCTTAAGACTTGGGCAGGGAAGGGCATCGGTCATGTTTTCAGCAACCTTCCTTCCGGTCAATTACTTTAAAGAGATGATATCAGGTGATATAAGTGATTATGCAGTTTATGCACATTCACCTTTTGATACTTCCAACAAAAGAGTGATAGTCGGCAGCGATGTAAGTAGCAGATATACAAGAAGAAATGCGCATGAATACACAAGGATAGCTGATTACATACATACGATGGTTACGTCAAAGCAGGGAAAGTATATGGTGTTTTTTCCATCTTACAGTTATATGCAGTCAGTGTATGATATTTATATAAAAAAGTATGAGAATAACATTATAGAACTGTCCGATATTGATAAGCTGGTTAAAATGTCTGAAATACCAGTAGAATATACAGAAGATATAAACAATGCAGAAACCACCAAAAATGGAAAATACACAGAAAGCAGAAAACATAACGAATTTCAGGAAGATAGCTGTATGTACAATATAATAAAACAGCCATCTAACATGAAAGAGGCAGACAAAGAAAGCTTTCTATCGCTTTTTAC
>DJDY01000115.1:7753-10951 GCA_002435585.1 Lachnospira sp. UBA5912 | reverse complement strand
ACAAAATGTAATTATAACGATAGTTTTGATGATATAAATATTAATATAAATGCATTTAATACTGGCAAAAATATGAATATCGTTGGTTTCTGTGTGCTTGGAGGAATATTTTCTGAAGGTATAGATTTAAAGGGTGATGCCCTTATAGGAGCCGCTATAGTTGGAACTGGAATTCCTATGATATGCCGTGAGAGGAATATATTGCGGGATTATTTTGATACTCATGGAAAGAACGGATATCAGTATGCGTATGTATATCCGGGAATGAACAAGGTGCTTCAGGCTGCTGGCAGAGTTATAAGAACTGACAGCGACAGAGGTATTATATTGCTGCTTGACGACAGATTCCTGACTAAAGAATATGAGTTGCAGTATCCAAGAGAGTGGGATATGATATACCCATGTGATATTGCAAGGGTTAAAGAATATATAGATGACTTCTGGAAAGAATAGGACAATGAGTTTAATTCTTTGTTATTTTTTTATCAATTATACGTGACTATTGTCAGAATACATTGATAAATTGTCAGACATATGTTATTATTTTGATATAAATATAAACGTGAGTCGCTAATTATGAGATTATTTTATATTGGAGAATACAGTATGGAAGAAAGTAAGTTAAAAGAGATGATTAATTCTAATGCTGGCATAGATGAATGGAAGAAAGCTGGATTTAATGATCTTCAGGCATTAGAGATTACAAAAGGAATTAACAGTGGTGTTGATGTATCGTTATATGCTGTTGAAGAATTTAACGAAAGACAGATGAAAGTTATAAGAAATGCCCTTCAGGAGGGTATAGATGTAACACCTTTTGCCAAGCCTGAGTATGATTATATGCAGATGGAGCAGATAAAAGAAGGTATTAAAGAGGGCATGGACTTGTCGCTTATATGTAATCCCAAGTATGATTATTCAGTCATGAGAGAGATAAGACTTGCACTTAAGTACAGGTTCGATCTTAGCAGATATGCAAGCATGGGATACCCTGGAGATGTGTTAAGGCAGATAAGGTTATCAAAGAAGGATGACATAGATATTTCATTTTTTGTAAAAGATAACTATAATGCAAGTCAGCTTAACGAGATAAGATTAGGTCTTATTAAATGTGTAGATGTATCAAGATATATGTTACATGAATACACAGCTGAGCAGATGAAGCAGATAAGACTGGGACTTGAAAGCGGCGTAGATATAACAAGATATAACATGATAGGTTTTTCTTCCGGGCAGATGGAACAGATAAGGCTTGGTCTGGAAGAGGGTATAGATGTAACTCCTTATGCGGATCCTTTTATAGATGCTGTAAGGATGAAGGAAGCAAGACTTAAAGCAGAGAATAAAGGCACTGAACATACAGAACAGCTGAATGAACTGCAGAGCCAGGAGATATTGTTAGGACTTCAGAGTGGAGTGGATGTCAGCCTGTATGCAGATCCAAGATATACATTCAGGCAGATGGAGCAGATAAGGATAAGACTTGAAAAAGGATTAGATCCATCAGAATTACTGATATATAAGGATAACTGATAAGTCCGGGTATGAGTAAGAACATGAAACTATAGATGATTGGAGGATTCAGATTTGAGTAATGTATATGAAAAACAGACAGAATTGAATACCAAGAATGTAGTTGTCAGTGTTGCTGAGGATCATATGAGTGCTAGCGTTGTCCTTGGTTCTATAGGACAGGATAGTTCGTATACGTATGAAGAAATTATGGATAAATTATCAGCAGCAGGGGTACGGACGGGTATAGATGAAGCTAAGATAAGAGATATTATTGTTAAAAAGATATACGAGATGGATGTGACAGTAGCAGAAGGAAAGGCTGCTGTTGATGGGGAAGATGGACGTTATGTATTCCACTTTGATGAGAATTATGAAAGAGATAATAAGCCAACCTTAAGAGAAGATGGTTCAGTAGATTACTTTAATGTTAAGCTTTTTGAAAAGGTTAACTCTGGAGATAAGCTGGCTGAATATATAGAACCAACTAAAGGAGAGTTTGGTTATGATGTGTGTGGAAAGCTGCTTATACCTAAGCCGGGCAGACCAAGTCCAAGGTTAAGGGGAAGAGGATTCACGGTTTCAGAGGATGGTAATACATATTTTGCACAGACAGATGGCAAGGTTGAGTATCGTAACTATGATCTTAATGTAAGCACTGTATATAGTGTATCAGGAGATCTGGATGCCGGAAGCATAGATTTTAATGGTGATGTTACTATAGATGGCGGTGTACATAGCGGTGCTACTGTTCATGCCATGGGTAACATATTTGTTGGTGGATACGTTGAAGATGCTGTACTTAAAGCTGGTAAGGACATAATAATCAAAGATGGGGTGAATGCCAGAGAGAATGGGGTTATTGAAGCAGATGGAAATATATCTGCAAGATTCTTTGAGAATGCAACCATTATAAGTCACAGCGATATCAAGTGTGACTATATGCTTAATTCCAATGCGACAGCATATGGCAATATATATCTTGAGGGCAAGCTTGGTTCTGTCATAGGTGGAGATATAACTGGAATAAGGGGCGTTTCGGTTAAGAGCTGTGGTAGTGATGCGTTTGCAAAGACAGTAATCCGTGTAGGAGCAACAAAGAATATAAATTCCGAATATGCACAGATCATTATGAAGATTAAGGACATAGATTCAGAGGTAGAGCGTTATGACCAGGCATTATATAAGCTTGATTTATTAAAAAAGGCTAACTCTGATAAATTCGATGAGAATCTGCACAGAAAGGTATTCCAGACAAAGATAGTAAAGAAAGCAGAGAAAGCCAAGTACGAAGAGCGTGGAAGATATCTGTATTCACTAATAAGGGAGTCTGAGAGAGCTGTGGTGAAGGTAGATAAGAATATATATCCAGGAAGCCGTGTGTTTATGGGTGATAAGACATACGTACCAAGTGCTGTATTCACACATATTGCACTTAAGAAGACATCATCAGGAATACTTATAAGAAATTATGATTCCCTATAGAAAACTATGATTATAATATTGAGATTGTTATAGTAAAATATACAATCTTATTATAGTAAAATGTACAATCTGTCATTCAATGTTTAGTACATGTGTAATAGTGTCTGCTGATAGTGACTGCTGATGAGGAAAGCGGCATGTTGATTTATCAGGCAATATAGAAATAGATTGTTAAATAAAAATAAAAGGTAAGGTTAAATA
>DJDY01000115.1:0-7727 GCA_002435585.1 Lachnospira sp. UBA5912 | reverse complement strand
TAAGGTTAAATAATGATTAAAGAAGTAGCATCAATAGATCTTCCAGTACATGAACGTATGGTTGTAAGAAAAAACAGGCTTACACCAGAAGGTTATAATGAAGGCGACAGGGCTCCAAGAATATCGATAGTTACAGGTACTCATGGCGATGAACTTGATGGACAGTACATATGCTATGAGATTATAAGGAGAGTTAACCAGCATCCGGAGAAGTTAAAAGGAATAATAGATATATATCCAGATATTAATCCCCTTGGAATAGATATAGGTTCAAGGGGAATTCCAATGTTTGAACTGGATATGAACAGAGTGTTTCCAGGGGATAACAATGGTGCTGTAGCTGAGAGTGTTGCTGCCGGAATAGTGAATGACATAATAGGCAGTGATTTCTGTCTTGATATACATTCAAGTAACATATTTGTAAGAGAAATGCCGCAGGTTAGACTTAATGATGATAACGTAGACAGGCTTCTTCCATATGCAAAGATGTTAAATGCTGATTTTGTCTGGATATTTTCATCTATAACAGTACTTGATGCAACGCTTGCATATAGTCTTAATCATATGGGAGTTCCTACTCTTGTTGCAGAGATGGGTGTAGGAAACAGGATTAATAAAGAATACAGTAAACAGCTTATTACTGGAATATTTAATCTTATGACAGAACTTGGAATATGGGATGATGAGAAGATAGAAGTAAGGGAGCCTATCATATCGACAGAAGGTGAGGTTAACTTTATTACGGCCATGGACAGTGGTATATTTGTTCCAGCTATCAGTTCATGTGGAGGTATACATATGGGAGAGCATATAGGTGATATAATAGAGCCTATAGAGGGGAGAGTTATACAGCATGTAGAGTCTCCTATGGATGGAATAGTCTTTACACTAAGAGAGAATCCTGTTGTATACAAAGGAGCACTTCTTGCCAGAGTTCATGGAGGCCGAAAATCATGAAAAAAGAAATATTATATAGTTTAAAAGGCATATACAGAGAGAATTTTGAGATAGAGGGTTATAGATTCGGAAGTGGAGAGAAATCAGCATGTATAGTTGGAGCATTGCGCGGCAATGAGATACAGCAGCTATATATATGTTCCCAGCTTATTAAGGTGCTTAAGGAGCTTGAAGCACATGGGGCTATATCACATAACCATGAGATACTTGTTATTCCATCAGCTAACAGATTCTCCATGAATGTAGAGAAAAGGTTCTGGCCAATAGATAATCTTGATATAAACAGAATGTTTCCAGGAGATGCCACAGGAGATACAACAAAGCAGATAGCAGCGGCTATATTTGAAAGCTGTAAAGGCTATAATTATGGCATACAGTTTGCAAGCTTTTATATGCCAGGAGATTTCATACCGCATGTTCGTATGATGGAAACAGGATATCAGAGTGCAAGCCTTGCGAATCTTTTCGGACTTCAGTATGTGGTTATAAGAAAGCCTAAGCCTATGGATACAGCAACACTTAATTATAACTGGCAGATGAATGGAACGAATGCATTTTCCATATATACTAACAGTACAGATATGGTTGATGATAAGTCAGCAAGACAGGCTGTATCTTCTGTGTTAAGATTCCTTACAAGAATGGGCATAGTAAAGTACAATAATCACAGTGGATACATAGCAAGTGTTATTAACGAATATGATCTTTCAGCAGTCAAGACATATGATGCAGGATTTTATAAAAGACTTAAAGAACCGGGTGATCCTGTAGTACATAACGAAGTTATAGGACAGGTGATAGATCCGTGTGAAGGTTTTGTTAAGAGTGAGATAATCTCGCCAACAGATGGTATCGTGTTTTTTGCTCATACAGCGCCTATGGTTATGAGCAATGAGGTTGTATACAAGATTATCAGACGTATGCATGAATAATCAATCTTGTTTATTTAATTTTAATATGTTACAATATTTAACATTCTTTCAATAATAGTGAGAGAATTACAGCTGATTAAGAAAGGAATTAATTAAAATGAGTGGCGTAAGAAGAGTTTTTGTTGAAAAGAAGAAGCCTTTTGCAGTTAATGCCAAGGAACTTCACGATGAAATCACTGGATATCTTGGAATAAAGGATATCACAGATGTAAGAGTACTTATAAGATATGACATCGAGAATCTCTCAGATGATATATATAAGAAAGCACTCACTACTGTATTCTCAGAACCACCTGTAGATGATGTTTATGAAACAGAATTTACAGCTGCTGATGATGACTATGTATTCTCCGTTGAGTACCTTCCTGGACAGTTTGACCAGAGAGCAGATTCAGCCGAACAGTGTGTTAAGTTTCTCAACGAGAATGAAACTCCGGTAATTAAGACAGCAACTACTTATATTATCTCTGGAAAGCTTACAGAAGATGATAAGGACAAGATTAAGAACCATTGTATTAATCCAGTTGACTCAAGAGTGGCTGATGAGAATATCCCAGAGACTCTTGTTACTAAGTTCGATACGCCAGCTGATGTTATTATATTTGATGGCTTTAAGGACATGGATGAAAATAAGTTAAAGTCTTTATATGATTCACTTGGCCTTGCCATGACATTCAAGGATTTCAAGTTTATTCAGGATTATTTTAAGAATGAAGAAAAAAGGAATCCATCTATGACAGAGATCAGAGTACTTGATACATACTGGTCTGATCATTGCCGCCACACAACGTTTGCAACAGAGTTAAAGAATGTTACGTTTAAGGACGGTTTCTACAGAGCTCCTATGGAAGAAACATATAACAGATATCTGTCTGACAGGGCAGTTATCTATAAAGATAGAAAAGATAAGTTTGTATGTCTTATGGATCTTGCCCTTATGGGTATGAAGAAGTTAAAGGCAGAAGGTAAGCTTGCTGATCAGGAAGAATCTGATGAGATTAATGCCTGCTCTATAGTAGTTCCTGTTGAGATTGATGGAAAGACAGAGGAGTGGCTTGTTAACTTTAAGAACGAAACACACAACCACCCAACAGAGATAGAGCCATTTGGTGGTGCTGCTACATGTCTTGGTGGAGCTATAAGAGATCCACTTTCAGGACGTACATATGTTTACCAGGCTATGCGTATAACAGGTGCCGCAGATCCTACAGTTCCAGTAGCAGAAACACTTCATGGAAAGCTTCCTCAAAGAAAGATAGTTACAGAGGCAGCTCATGGATACAGCTCATATGGTAACCAGATAGGTCTTGCGACAGGTTATGTTAAGGAAATATATCATCCAGATTACGTTGCCAAGCGTATGGAGATTGGTGCAGTTATAGCTGCAGCCCCAAGAAGTGCAGTTAAGAGAGAGAATTCCGACCCAGGAGATATCATCATTCTTCTTGGTGGACGTACAGGACGTGATGGCTGTGGCGGTGCTACAGGTTCATCAAAGGTTCATACAGAGGAATCTATAGAGACTTGTGGAGCAGAGGTTCAGAAAGGTAATGCACCTACAGAGCGTAAGATGCAGAGACTTTTCAGAAGACCAGAGGTTACTAAGCTCATTAAGAAATGTAACGACTTTGGTGCTGGTGGAGTATCAGTAGCTATAGGTGAGCTTGCAGATGGTCTTAAGGTTGATCTTGATAAGGTTCCTAAGAAGTATGAAGGCCTTGATGGAACAGAACTTGCCATATCAGAATCACAGGAACGTATGGCAGTTGTAGTCGATCCTTCAGATGTTAAAGAGTTCCTTGCATATGCAGCAGAGGAGAATCTTGAAGCAGTAGAAGTTGCAGTTGTTACTAAGGATCCAAGACTTGTACTTAGCTGGAGAGGAAAGGATATAGTTAATATATCAAGAGCATTCCTTGATACTAATGGCGCACATCAGGAGACCTCTGTACTTGTAGATATACCAGATGAGAAAGATAACTATCTTAAGGCAAAGGAAGTTGAGGATGTTAAGGGTAAGTGGCTTAAGACACTTGCAGATCTTAACGAGTGTTCACAAAAGGGTCTTGTTGAAAGATTCGATGGCTCAATCGGTGCTGGTTCAGTGCTTATGCCTTATGGTGGTAAGTATCAGCTTACAGAAACACAGGCTATGGTTGCCAAGCTTCCAGTTCTTAAGGGTAAGTGTGACACAGTTACTATGATGGCTTATGGTTTCGACCCATATCTTTCTAAGTGGAGTCCATACCATGGTGCAATGTATGCAGTTACTGATTCAGTGGCAAAGATAGTTGCTGCTGGTGGTGATTATAGTAAGATAAGATTCACATTCCAGGAATACTTCAGAAGAATGACAGAAGATCCATCAAGATGGAGCCAGCCATTTGCAGCACTTCTTGGTGCTTATGAAGCACAGATCGGATTCGGTCTTCCATCTATCGGAGGAAAGGATTCCATGTCAGGAACATTTGAACATATAGATGTACCACCTACATTGTGTTCATTTGCGATAGATGTAGCTAAGGAGAAGGATATAATCACTCCAGAGCTTAAAGAAGCAGGTAATGTACTTGTAAGATTCGATATTGAAAAGGATAAGTACGACCTTCCTGTATTCTCACAGATTAAAAAGCTTTATTCAGGAGTACATGAGGCTATCCAGGCTGGAGCTGTTGTATCAGCATATGTGCTTGATTCTAATGGTTTAGTACCTGCCATAAGTAAGATGGCATTTGGTAATAAGTTAGGTGTTGCAGTTGATTCATCTGTATCTGAGGAAGAACTCTTCGCACCTGCTTATGGATGCATAGTTGCAGAAGTTAAGGCAGATAAGCTTGCAGATATCAAGGTTGCATACACTAAGGTTGGTGTTGTAACTGATGAGGCAAGATTCACATATAAGGATATGTCTATCAATGTAGAGGAGGCTTTAAGCGTATGGAAGGATACACTTGAAGATGTATTCCCTACAAAGGTAACTAAGGAAACAGATAAGATCGAAACACCTGTATATTCAGCAGGTAATGTTCATATATGTAAGAACAAGGTTGCAAAGCCAACTGTATTCATACCGGTATTTCCAGGTACTAATTGTGAGTATGATAGTGCTAAGGCATTTGAAAGAGCAGGAGCTGATACTATAGTTAAGGTGTTTAGGAATCTTGATGCAGAGAGTATCAGGGAGTCTGTTGATGAGTTTGAGAAAGCTATCAACCAGGCACAGATTATCATGTTCCCAGGTGGTTTCTCAGCAGGTGATGAGCCAGATGGTTCAGCTAAGTTCTTCGCAACAGCATTCCGTAATGCAAAGATGAAGGAAGCAGTTGAGAAGCTTCTTAATGAAAGAGATGGTCTTGCACTTGGTATCTGTAATGGTTTCCAGGCACTTATCAAGCTTGGACTTGTACCTAATGGAAAGATAACAGGACAGGATGTTAATTCTCCTACATTAACATTTAACACAATCAACCGTCATATATCCAAGATGGTATATACAAAGGTTGTCACTAATAAGAGCCCATGGCTTGCAGGTGCAGAACTTGGAAAAGTATATTGCAACCCTGCTTCACATGGCGAAGGACGTTTTGTAGCACCTAAGGAATGGCTTGACAAGCTCTTTGAGAATGGTCAGGTAGCTACACAGTACTGTGACCCTGAAGGCAATATTTCAATGGATGAAGAGTGGAATGTCAATGGTTCATATATGGCTGTTGAAGGTATCACAAGTCCGGACGGAAGATGCTTAGGCAAGATGGCACATTCTGAAAGACGAGGAGAGTCTGTTGCTATTAATATCTATGGTGAACAGGATATTAAGATATTCGAGTCAGGTGTTAAGTACTTTAAGTAATAAATAAAGTTTATAATGTCATGTTAGAATATTAAATCGTATGATTAATATGATATTGAGGTTAAGCAGGTAATTGCCATAATTGTACTTAGTATGGTTATGGCATCCTTCAATATCGCATAACAGGACATCATAATATATTAAGGAACTATCAACCAGAGATTGCTAATATAGCCGATTAGCGTGTAACTATTTAATCATCTGGAGTAGTTGTCTGTAACAGGCAGAATAGCCGGATGATTAATTGACGCAGACATTTAATCAGGAGTGAAGGCTATGAAAGCAACAAATGCAGAAGTTATGGTTATTAATGGAACTATCAATAAGGATTGGATAAGACAGTATGGTGAGGATATTCACAATGTCAGGGAATTGTACATATCAAAGGATGTAAAGAAGATTGAGCCTGATATGTTAGCAGTTCTTGATAATCTTACGACTATAGTTGTGGATGAGGATAATCCATATTATGATAGCAGGGATAATTGTAATGCTGTGATAGACAGCCAGACTAATGAACTGGTCATAGGCTGTCAGAGAACTGTTATTCCGGCAGGAATAACGGGAATAGGTGTATATGCATTTTATGGAAGAAGTGGTTTAAAGAGTATAACTATTCCATATAGCATATCTTATATATCTAAGTGCGCTTTTGAAGATTGTTATAATCTTGTTGATGTTAAGATGACTTCAGGTATCAGGCATATAGGTGCCAGAGCATTTGCAGGATGTGTAAGCCTTATGGACGTATGGGTACCGGAAGAGATTGCAGAAGTGCAGGATGGTGCATTTGAGAGTGTCAATCATATCACATATGACGGAACACTTGAATATGACGAATGGGGTGCATGGATAGTAGGCTGATAACAACCCTATAATAACATATACACGTTGGTAAAAGGAGAACTGGTAGCGGTAAGCTACTAGCTCTCCTTTTTTTTAAGATTATCAAGTGCAAATTCACATGACTGTACAACAAGTTCATTTACAGAGATATCCTCCTGCTGTGCAATCAGTGATAATCTGTCAGCTAATTCTTTGGGAATACGATAAGTTCTGTTTACATATTCCGTTTTTTTAATTTCGAACTTCATAATATCACCCGCTTATATCAATTTTTTATGCAAATATTATCAATATTTATTTTAGTGTTAAACAGAAATGAAATATATACAGCAAAATCACACGCTAAATTGAGCGTGTATTATTGCAATAAAATAATATGTGGTGTATATTGTTTACAAGACAGAGTTGAAAAAAATTATAACAAATATGAATTTATAAAACCTTTTTAAGATTGGGAACGTCATATAAGTGTTGGATATATAAATCATATCCAGATACTAAGAGGATTATATAACAGATATTATATATAATTAATACTGTTAATAATAAAAACAAACAATATGAAAGGAGGTTGATAAATATAAGAGTGTAATATTATGAACAATGGGAAATGTTTAATAAAGCAAAGGAGAATTTATGAAAAAATATCTGAGAAAAAGTGTAAAGCTGTTAATCGCATTGGGTATTTCGATGGTTTTTATTCTGGGATTTAACAATAAAAACTCAACCGCAGCTTCTAACACAGATATAAGACCCGGTTACGATGGGCAGTGGTATTATTATAATGATGGTAATATCGATATGAGCTATACAGGACTTGCCAGTAATGAATATGGCTGGTTCTATATAAGAAATGGCATAATAGACTGGAGTTATACAGGATTAGCCAGTAACGAATACGGCTGGTTCTATGTAAACGGAGGAGTGCTTGACTGGAGTTACACGGGACTTGCGGGCAATGAATACGGCTGGTTCTATGTAAGCAACGGAGCTCTCGACTGGGGTTATACGGGACTTGCGAGTAACGAATATGGCTGGTTCTATATAAACGGAGGAGTGCTTGACTGGAGTTATACAGGACTTGCGAATAACGAATACGGCTGGTTCTATATAAACGGTGGAGCACTTGACTGGGGCTACAC
>DJDY01000110.1:27634-32938 GCA_002435585.1 Lachnospira sp. UBA5912 | reverse complement strand
TGGATGTCACGTTTTTATTAGATTAAGCCAACGCCAGATATAAGGAACTGAAAGTCCGGTGTCCGAAGTATTACTGGCGACAGCCTTTCAGTTCCTTATATCGTCCGTTCGTCAACTTACGTTGACTTCACTAAACAACAATTATCTTGTCTTATTTTTTATCTCTGTATCTATCTTCTCAACGAATTCATCAAGTGGAAGTGTCGTTGTATCCTGCTCACCATGCAGTCTGTATGATACAGTCTTATTTTCCTGCTCATTGAATCCAATAACAAGAAGATATGGAACCTTCTGGATCTGTCCCTCACGCATACGATATCCGAGCTTTTCTGCTCTGTCATCAAGCTCAACTCTTACATCCTTTGCAGAAAGTGCATCAACTATTTCATGTGCGTAATTCATGATTTCTTCGTTATCTGTCTTAACAGGCATTACTCTTACCTGAACTGGCGCAAGCCATGTTGGAAGATTACCCTTTGTTTCCTCAAGTATATATGCCATGAATCTGTCAAGTGAACCAAGTATGGCTCTGTGAAGTACAACAGGTGTCTTCTTCTCACCATCCTTATCAACATATGAAAGATTGAACTTAGCAGGAAGACAGAAGTCTAACTGGCATGTTGAAAGTGTAATCTCGTTACCTACAGCCGGTTTTACGTTAACATCAAGCTTAGGACCGTAGAATGCTGCCTCACCTATTTCTTCTGTGTATTCGATTCCAAGACTGTTCATAACATCTCTTAAAGCGTTTTCTGCCTTATTCCACATTTCATCATCATCATGATACTTAGTCTTGTTCTCAGGATCACGGAGTGAAAGTACACAACGATAATTAGTGATGCCAAAATCCTTATACGTGCTGAATATAAGGTCAACTACATTAGATATTTCATCCTTAATCTGTTCAGGTGTTACGAAAAGGTGGGCATCATTCTGACAGAAATGTCTTCCTCTCTCAATACCTTTTAATGTACCACTTGATTCATATCTGAAATCATGTGCTATCTCACCGATTCTTATAGGAAGATCCTTATAAGAATGAAGTCTGTTAGCATATATCATCATATGATGTGGACAGTTCATTGGACGAAGTACAAAGCTTTCATCATCAACCTGCATAGCTGGGAACATATTTTCCTTGTAATGATCCCAGTGTCCTGATGTCTTATAGAGATCTACTGTACCAACACAAGGTGTAAGAACATGCTGATAACCAAGCTTTCTTTCCTTGTTCTTTATATAGTTTTCAAGTTCCTGCCAGATAACATATCCCTTTGGAAGATACATAGGAAGACCACGTCCTACAAGATCATCAACCATGAAAAGCTGCATGTCTTTACCTATCTTTCTGTGATCTCTTTCCTTAGCCTCCTCAAGTTCCTTAAGATGCGCTTCAAGTTCTTCTGGTGTTGGGAAACATACGCCATAGATTCTCTGAAGAACCTTATTGTTGCTGTCACCCTTCCAGTAAGCACCTGAGTGTCTGAGTAACTTAAAGTTACGGCATAACTTTACATTGTCTACGTGAGGTCCACGACAAAGATCTGTAAAGTCTCCCTGCTCATAACATGAGATTGTTCCATCTTCAAGATTAGATATAAGATCCAACTTATATTCATCATCCTTGAACATTTCCATAGCTTCCTGCTTAGAGATTTCTTTACGGATAATCTTCTTGCCAGTCTTGGCAATCTTTTTCATTTCCTTTTCAATCTTAGGGATATCCTCATCTCTTATAACATCATCACCAAGATCTACATCATAGTAAAAACCTTCGGCAACTACTGGTCCAACCCAGAACTTTGCCTGTGGGTAAAGGTGCTTGATTGCCTGTGCCATAAGATGTGCACATGAATGATTTAATGTTTTTAACTCTTCATCTTCTTTAAAATTAACCATTGTCTTTCTCCTTTAATAATATAACTTTTCTTTACTGCCAGAACATTCATATGACATATAAGCATATAGTTTAAACGGCTTCTGCAATAATGTTCTCTTATATGAATCACATTATGCACTTATATATCCGTTTTTTCCATATCCATCACTTTATCTGGCTGATAATACAACGAAAGCACCTATAGGTAGGTACACTTTCGCCTGCCTAAGGGTGCTTTCACACGGTTCCACCTTATTATTTCACTTTCATGGTCTGTAACGTACACCATACGGTAACGCTTCGAATTATATATTTATGATTATCATACTTTAATTCTGATTCACAACTACATATATGCAGCAACCTGATTAAAATATATATTCTTCTACGCACAGCTCAGGAGTGGTCTTCATGTAATAGTCCCATAAACTGCTTCCACCATATGCAGCTCTCTCTGTATGACACGCATACACTACTTTTTCCGTCATAGCTTTTGTTTATTTGCTTTATTGGTTGTTATTGTACCACGTGATAATTCAATTAACAACATCTTTTTTCAAAATCATAGCTGTTAATTAGTGGATTATATTCCTTATTATTACTCTTTATCCTTAAAATGTATCTCTGGTACAGCCACGCCATCATATGTCACATGTGTTTTCTTATGTTCATTTCTGTTAACTGTATGCGTATCATCAAAACTATTGCTCTGTACAGCATGACCTGGACTTTCTACATTATCCACTTCCTGTGCATTCTGACCATGATTATTATTATTGTCATCTATATCTGACACCTCAGGACTTTCCTCATCAGAACCCTTTATATGTATCTCAGGAATCGCAAGATTATCATATGAAAGATTATATCCTTTTTTAGAAGTGTTATTTTTTTTCCGTATTTTTTTTATAAAATTAAACATATCATTCCCCCTGTTTTGAAAGCATATAAACTGCAATTTGAAAAAGCAGTTTATATGCCCCAATTTTACAATTACAGTAAATTAATAAACAACGTAATAACCAGACTGTTAAGGAAATCTGCAAAAAGACTTCCTATCAATGGAATAATAAGATACGCCTTAACCGATGGAACATATTTATCACACAAAGCCTGCATATTCGCCATGGCATTAGGTGTTGCACCCATACCGAAACCACATGTACCAGCAACAAGCACTGCAGCATCATAATCTCTTCCCATGACATTGAATACAACAAAATATGTATACAGCATTATTACAATTGCCTGTGCTACAAGCAGTATAATAAGCGGAAGTGCAAGTGATGCAAGCTGCCACAGCTTAAGCGTAATCATAGCCATACCAAGGAAAAGTGAAAGTGCAATGCCACCAAGGTCATTAATCTCACCCATATGTATAACAAACTTATCTTTTCCTGCATATTCTGCAATATTTCTCATAAGTGCTGCTGCTATCATGGCGCCAATATATATAGGGAATGTCATTCCTGTCTGTGTAAGAACCCATGAAAATATTGTCCCTATTCCTATTGCTATAATAAGCTGGAACACTGCTGCTGCATACATCTGTGTGTGACGTTCATGCTTCTTCTCATCTTCAACTAACAAACTGTCATCTTCTGGTATAGCTGTTTTTAAAAGATCCTTCTTTTCTATAAGTCTCTTGCCTAAAGGTCCACCTATAATACTTCCAAATATTAGACCAAATGTAGCTGCCGCTGTACATATAGTTGTTGCACCCTGCACATTAAAATCTTCCAGTACCGGACCAAATGCGCCTGCTGTACCATGTCCACCTACCATAGGTATTGAACCTGTACACATACCAATAAGTGAATTAAGGCCAAGCAGCTTAGAAAGTCCTACTGCCACGAAATTCTGTGTAAATATGAGTATAACTATAAGTACAAGGAACATTACCATGGACTTTCCACCCTTCTTAAGTACCTTAAGATTCGCCTGGAATCCTACAGAGGTAAAGAAGAATACCATACATACTTCCTTTAATATATCATCAAACTCGAATTCAAGAATACCTGTCGCATAACATATACATGTAAATATGGCAAACAGGAATCCTCCTACTACAGGAGCCGGAATACAAAATCTCTCAAGTATATCTATCTTCTTTCGTAAGTAACTTCCAAGCATCAGTACAACGACAGCAACTGCCATAGTCTGGTACATATCTAACTGAATCTTCATATATCTCTCCATTTCATTTAACGTATTAACAATATCCGCTGTGGGATGTTTATTTATCGCCCATCATCGCAGATTCATTATTTCTGCTGCTAATCTAAACCCATTAGTACTTACTATCAGCATTCAGAAACAACTGCTATTTTATAAAATAACATATCGTCTATGTCATTCTGTTTTAACATTCACACCCTGTTTTGTATAATACGCCGCCGCTCCAGCATGAAAAGGAATATCTATGCCATTTGTTGCCGATTTAACATCATGCACAGAATCAAGTGATGTTGCATTCTTAAAATCTGTGCTATGAGAAAATATAAGACTTGTAATCTGCTCTGTCACTCCATCTGACAGATTAGATGAGGCTATAAGCACTGCCCTGACACCGATTGTATTAACCGGTTCATTCTGTCCTGTATACGTATTTGCTGGTATTGTATATCTTTCATATAAAGGATAAGCTGTCAACATTTTCTCTATACATTTCTCATCAATACCTATAACATCTATAGAACATTGCTTAGAAAGCTGTTCTATTATGCCTGTTCTTATTCCTGATGTACAAAACATTGCATCTATCTCACCAGCTGCCAGCTTTTCCGCAGCTTCTGAATAGTCCATATTAACTGTCTTTACAAGTTCCTCTGTGATACCACTTACCTTAAGTATCTCATCTGCATTCTTCTCTGTTCCTGAATCTTTCGCACCTATACTAACCGTTTTTCCCACAAGATCATCAACCGATGTAATGTCTGAATCTTTTCTTACTATTATCTGACAGGCTTCTGTATACAATGCTGCTACTGCCTTATAGCCTTTCTGATAATCTCCATCCTCAAACGCACCTTTTCTGTTATATGCATCACTTAACATATCAGCCTGAACTATTCCAAGATCTATATATCCACCGGATATGAGCCTTAGATTCGCTACTGAGCCCGCTGTAGTCTTAGTCTCGAATGTATAATCACTCATATCTTCATGCGCAAGCTGTGAAAATGTACTTGCATACGAATAATACACTCCACCTATATCAGCCGCACCAAATCTTATGTTCTTTCCCTTACTACCGCACCCAGTCATGACAAGCATAATGAGAGCAAGCAGTAACGCCGCTGTCCGTTTCATAAGTAACTCTCCTGTCTATATTTTTAATTATAAGCAGCAACCACATACACAACCTTATATCCACATATTCAGCTGCCCGCCAATTGAGCATTTATGTTTTTACGTGTAAAAAA
>DJDY01000110.1:0-27561 GCA_002435585.1 Lachnospira sp. UBA5912 | reverse complement strand
TTTTTACGTGTAAAAAAATTGTGATTTATGATTTTTTTACACTATCCACGTAACATCAATTCCTGCTCGACTACTTCACCATTCCTGATATATTTTCTTGGAACTCTCTTACTTACTGCACATGTCAGTTCATATGGAATCGTTCCTGCCATATCTGCCATCCTCTCAATAGGATTATTCCTGCCAAAGACTTCAACCTCACTTCCGACATCTACTCCCATCTTACCTGTAAGGTCAATCATGCACATATCCATGCATATCTTTCCTCTCTGTGGTGCAAGACCTTCGCTTGTCATAAGCTCATATTTGTTAGAAAGACATCTGAAGAACCCATCCGCATATCCATAAGGAACAACACCTATTCTTGTTGTCTTATCTGTCTTATATATCCCACCATAACTTATAGCTGTTCCTGCAGGATAAATCTTTATAGTGCTTACCGTTGTCTTAAGAGACATAACCGGCTTAAGGTTAAGTTCCTTTGCAAACTCACCATATCCATAAAGCAAAAGGCCAGGTCTTACCATATCAAGCCAGGTTTCAGGATACCTTGCAACCGCTCCTGTATTCGCACAATGTCTTATGGCAAACTTCTTACCAAGCTTCTTTTCTACTGCATCTATGACACTTGTAAACAATTCAAACTGGTGCATAGTATATGCCCTGCACTCTTCACCTGGTTCATCCGATACAGCAAAGTGTGTAAATATTCCCTCTGGCATAAGTCCAGGAAGCATACAACCCTCACATATTCCCTCAACACCACTATCAAAATATTCACCATCACACAGATATCCTAATCTTGACATACCTGTATCAACCTTTATATGTATCTTTAATGTTCCGCCACATTTAACAGCCTCCTCACTGTATTCAAGTGCTTTGGCCTTGCACGTAACTGCCTGTGTTATATTATTCTTTATAAGTTCTGAAACCTCTTCCTTAGGCGTATGTCCAAGAATAAGTATAGGCATAGTAATACCATTATGTCTTAATTCTATAGCTTCATCTATACTGCTTACTGCAAGGTAGTCTGCACCAAGCTCTTCAAGGAGTCTGCTAATCTGGACTGAACCATGTCCATATGCATCTGCCTTAACTACTCCTAAAAACTTAACATTATCACCTATTCTTTTTCTTAATGCTTTATAATTATGAGCGAGAGCATCCAGATCTATCTCTGCCCATGTTCTTCTTAATGTTGACTTCATATTGATTAATCTCCGTTCCTGCGCTAATTTTAATTATGTTTCCCACGCTGTTTCCCATTTTGCGCACATTTATTATATAAACACATATTATATCTATTATATTCTGATTAATATTTTCGTGCAACCATTCTCTTTTATCTTAATATTACACATATCAATACCGAACATATTGAAAGTTTCATAATCAGGATAACAAACACACGAGTAAACATAACGAGTAAATATAATTTACTCTGCTACCTGCGTTTTCAGTTTATCTGCCGCCTTCTTATAGGCAGGGACATCAACACCATACTGTTCTCCCAGCCTTACAACCTCATACACAAGTCCATCAACCTCAGATTTCTTTCCTGCCATTACATCCCTTTGCATAGATGTTGTTGAATCTGATGAAAGTCCTGACATTATCTTAAGATTAACTTCTACCATATCCTTATCAAAAGGATGTCCCATGGCTTTTGCAAGTGCTGTGATCTCTTTCATCATTTCAATCAATGTATCCCTTGCTGCTCCCGGTTGTTTAAAATCTCCTGCCGTAGCATTATGATAAAGTCCAGCAGCTCCTACTGGCGAAACATATGAAAACTTCTCAAGTGCCTCCTTTTGAATATCATCTGTCAGCCTTCCTTCTATTCCACTTTCGTCAAGATCTTTCTTTATATCTTCCAATACTGGTCTGTAATCTTCCTTATTCCTTACTCCATATACTAATCTCATAATAGCACCATTCTGTAACAGCATACCCGGTTTCTTTATATATGCTGACACATATATGCAGCCATCAGTAACAAGCATACCAGGAAGCTGTTTCTGAAGCTTTCCACCTGTACCATATATATTAAGTATAGGAATAACAATTGTAGTACTCTTTGCTGCTCTTTTTATAAATGGCACAACCTCTCCCAGAGAATATCCTTTAACGCATACAAATATCACATCCGGATTATCATTATAATCTTCCATTGTGTATGCATTTACGTGTATTGTATCTGTAGATTTTTTCCATTCCTGCTCTATAGTAAGGCCATTTTTATTAATAGCAAGAAGATGCTCACCTCTTGCTATAAGTGTCACATCTTTACCTGCCTTTGCCATATAATAACCTATCGTTCCACCAGTTCCTCCAGCTCCAATTATAAGATATTTCATAATAATCAAAAATCCTCTTTTCTGTGCACATTTTCTAGATACCCGATTTGTGCCAGGTGCGCAAAAGCACAAATCACGCATGTGAATAATCCTTTTCACACTCATCCATATTAAATCCAGATATGTAAAGTATACATCATCCGTCAAGTATATAAAAAGCAGTTATCATGATTCTGATGCACCATTCCTTCACAGACTATAACATATCATCAATCATATAACTGCTTATTTTTATGCTTATATACATTTTGTAAGTTCTACATTTTCGTTAGTAATCTCAATCTCAACCCTGTTGGTATTCATCTGCTGGTCGTTTACCTCCATGGTGTATTCAAGCACAATCTGTATTGTATCTTCCGTTCTTTCTATCTCAAGAACACTTGTAAATATAGAGATATTAATACTTCCATATGGCGTATTATAACAGCTGATTGTTTTCTTATTCTTCACGAATTCCATACATGTTGTTATGGCACCCTTTTTGCTTACTTCAACACTGTCATCTGATATCTTGATAAGACTTAACGACTTCTGGCTGGCACCATCATATACCTCTTCGAATTTCACATATTCCTTGCCTGCACGGTTAGTATATCTGCCTACATTTATAACTTCTATGTTGTCAGCCTCTTCCATAATGCTTCCATCTGCTGCCTGCTCCTCTAACGCAAGTCCTTTTATCTTAATATATACCTTGTCATTCATATATTTTCTGCTCCATCTTTACTTTTTCATCTGCCATTTATCAATTTTCTTTTCAAACCCGCAAATGTATTTAATTTCAATTTAGTTTCAATTTATTATGATTATTATAAATCCTGTCAAGAATGTCACTTTAAAAAGTTTATTCAAGGAACTGGTTTAATACCTTCAGATATTTGAATCTGAACCTTACATTTTCTCCAGACACCGCTCTGTATTCGTCCTCTGTAAGAACCCCCCTGAGCTCTTTTTTTGATTCTTCTGGAACTTCTCCATATACAGCATCCACAAAGCATAATGGTGGATATAATACACACCACCAGTTCTTTCCCTTAGCATCTCCTATATCAACCCTGAACGCCTCGTATTCTCCTGGTGGAAATGTCATGTCTCCATATGTTTTCATAGGAAAATAACAATTCTCAAAATACACACTTACATCACTTTCATCGCCAAGACTCCTTAGTGTCGTAACTGCCACATTACGGATGTTATCACTCTCATTATCAAGAATCTGTCTTGACTCGTCAACTGAATGTGAATCTGACAGAACCGGACTTATATAGTCAAGCACAGCCGCCTTGACCTTTAACTTAATCCACTGGTCATGCTCTGAATCGCTCTCTGCCCTTACATGAAACCTGATAATATTAGATGCTATTCCCCTCTGAATCTGTACATACTTATTGTCACTATACAACCTGCCACCAGCAATTACAAGCATAATTGTCGCAAGTAATATAAATATAATACCTGCTTTGCTGTTTTTATATGCTTTTATATTCTTACCTTGTTTTTCATACTTTAAATACCTCTTAGCACTCATTATACCCCTCCATATATTTATGTATTAACTATTTTCTGATAATAACAGCAACATCGCATTAACTTTCCTGCATTTAACATCAATGTTACACACATACATAATTCCCATATAATGGAGGTCTATACATCTCTTCGTGATAAAATGTCTTCTGACACACACATCTGATATATTAAATCAGGAATACTTTTGCTTCCATATTCACCCCATGTTTAAATAATATCAATATGTCACCCATAAAGGCTCTGTCAATTCTACAAAAATAACGATATCATATAATCACTCTTGTTCATATGATATCTTTATTATTTATATTTTATAATATTATGATACAAGTGTCAAAAAGCCTAAACTCACATGATTATCATCTAGATATTAAGCAGTCTTATGATACCTTTCTCCTGGTTGTTAACATGCTGTCTTACTATAACCTTTGCCTTTTCAACATCCTTATCTGCAAGCTGCTTTATGATATCGTTATGCTCGCTTATAAGAATAGAGTGAGTTCTAGCATCCTTAACATATTCAAGACGATATCTGTACATCTGCTCACTAAGACTGTTGATAAGCTGGATAAGTCTCTGGTTATCTGTCATTGAATATATAATATTGTGAAATGCCACATCGGCATTGACTATCGCTACTACATCCTTCGATACTATAGCTGCTTCAAACACCCTGTTAGCTGTCTTTAACTCTTCTATATGTTCTGGTGTGACGTTCTTACATGCAAGTGTCGCTGCAAGCTCCTCAAGTGCTGAACGAACCTCAAGAACATCTCTCATATCTTTGACAGTTATATGGGCAACCTCCGCACCCTTTCTTGGAATCATAATAACAAGTCCCTCAAGTTCAAGCTTTCTTATAGCCTCTCTTATAGGTGTACGGCTTACTCCAAGCTTGTTAGCAAGCTGAATCTCCATAAGTCTTTCACCTGGCTCCATCTCTCCTGTAAGAATAGCCTGTCTTAACGTATTGAATACAACATCTCTTAACGGAAGGTACTCGTTAACATCCATCTTTAATTCACCTTTCATCTTCTAATCCTCCATATGTGTATCTATCTTTATCTTACTCTTTATCCTACATTCTTTAAAACGTCTCAGTTATATACACCTGTCTTGCATCTTCCTGCACCTTCAGGTATTCTTTACAGTTAAGTGCTGTCTGTTCATCAGGAAATATGCCAAACACTGTAGGTCCGCTTCCACTCATCATGGCATTATACGCCCCCTGGCTTATCATATCATTCTTGATCTTTGCTATAACAGGATACATAGGTACCGTAACATCCTCAAGAACATTACCCATACGTTCAGCTACTTTCTTAACATCACCTTCATTGATAGCTTCTATAATCGCATCTATATCAGGATGTTTCGTTATCGCACCAGAATCAAGGCTTTCATATACCATCTTGGTTGAAACATTGATAGGCGGCTTCGCAACTACTATGAAACAATGTGGCATTGGTGACAGTCTTGTGAGCTTTTCTCCTATACCCTCTGCAAGTGCCGTACCTCTCATAATACAGTATGGAACATCTGCACCTATCTTAACCCCCTGTTCCATAAGTTCTTCGTTAGATAAACCAAGCCTGAAAAGTCTGTTAATTGCAAACATAGTTGATGCAGCATCTGTACTTCCGCCTGCCATACCTGCTGCTATCGGTATGAACTTGTTAAGGTCTACATCAATACCACCGCTAAACCCATACTCATCTTTCATAAGCTTATAAGCCTTGTATATCAGGTTGTTCTCATTGACAGGAAGAAACTTAAGATTGATGTTAATCCTTATCTCATCTTCAGGAATCTTAGTGATTATAAGTCTGTCATATATGCCAACAGTCTGCATAACCATCTTAACATCATGATATCCGTTCTCCCTTCTGCCTAATACATCAAGCCCCAGATTAATCTTGGCTCTCGCCTTAAGTCTAATTGAATCCATATCTTTTATCTCCAGTTTTTTGTATACATAAGTATTATATAGAACAAATTGTACAAAATCAAGTACAAGAGGTTAAATTACACATAAAAATTTCCCGGAACCAGAACTTACAGGCTGGCTTCGGGAATGGTATAAAGATATAAAATCGTGTAAGCTTTTTTATCACATCTGATTGATGAATTGATACACAATTCACACAGATTATTTACTGATTGACGCCAACTGCTTCTTTAACATCTGTACCTGAAGACTTTGATGCAGTTGTGGTATTCTCTGTCTTATCAATCTTAATAGTTGACTTCTTCCATATACCTGTCCAGTAAAGTATATAGAGTATAACTGCCGATGTAGCATTACTTACCACAACTGCATACCACACACTCTCCACTCCCATTCCAAGTACATGGGAGCATACCCATAACGTAAGAAATCTGAATATCCATATACGCGTTGCATCAACTGCCATAGTTATCATTGTATGTCCACAGCCCTGGAACAAGCCCTGTGTAACATTATAAAATGCATTTGTCCAGCAGCACATAGCCATGATTGATAAAAAGTCGGTTGCAAGCGGAACTACATTTTCATCAGTTGTAAAGAATCTTACCATAGGCTCAGCTATGAATCTTCTTGAAAGAATCATACCACATACAAACAAGAATATTGCACCTATCCTTAATGCAATATGATATGACTTATCAGTCCTTTTAACATTACCGGCACCCATATTCTGACCTACAATGGTTGATATGGCGGAGCCGATTCCGTTAGCTGGCATAGTTATGATGCTGTTAATCTTGTTACCTATGCCATACGCAGTCATTGCAGTTGCTCCGTATACATTGACATTTTTAGTCATAAGAAGGAAACCAAACTGCATTGTACTTCCGCCTATGGCTGTAGGAAGACCTATCTTTAAGATAGACATAACCTTGTTTTTATCAAACTTAAAGCCTTTAAAGCTGATACGGACAAGCTGATTCTTTCCAGTCAGGGCAACAAAGCCTATAACAGCACTTGGAATCTTGGCTATAAGCGTTGCAAATGCTGCACCTCCGATACCCCACTTTAATACAACTAAAAATAACGGATCAAGTATAAGATTAATTGAAACACCAAGTATATTAAGAAGCAATGGCCTTACTGTATCGCCCTGTGCCTGCTTTACTGCGGAAAACAGGTTAATCATAAAAAGAAAAGGTAAATCCATAACCACTATTCTTATATATGTTAGTCCATAATTATATATGTCTCCTTCTGCTCCAAGCCATCTTACAAGACCTGATGAACATAACCAGCATACACATGCACACACAACAGAAAAGCCAAGAGATGTTATACATATATGGTTAGCCATCGAATTAGCCTGCTTATCTTCCCTTGCACCTAAGTACTGCGATATAAGAATAGCACCTGCTGTTGTTATGCCGGCTCCAAAGTTAATAAGTATATTCTGGAAAGGGGAAACAAGCGTAATAGCAGCCTGGCTCGTTGTTCCTATTTTTCCTAACCAGAAAGTATCAGTCAGATTATACATAGACTGTATAAAACTGTTTAACATAACTGGTATAGCCAGTGTAAGTATAGCCTTAACCAGATTACCATTAAGAATCATCTCTCTTTTACTATCACTTATCGGCCTTGACATGTTTATTCCCTCTCTTTCTGATATCAATACATATTCTTCTTATTGTTATACATTAATATATTTTTCAATATATATCTGATATTCCACCTACAATTTTTATATGTTTATTGAATTTGCTCTTTATTTTTTACAATATATATGTTAGCATAAAAAGCAGTAATTTCTACTAATTATTATTTATATTGCACTTTAATTACAGATTATTTGTCTACATTTAATTACAACTGGTATGTTATGATGTAAGTGTCAAAAGTATATGTAGGAGTAAAACTGAACTTGTGTCTACGCGCACCTGGCACAAACCCGTTATATGCTAAAAATCGTGTGCAGAAATGAGGATTACTTATGTTACAGGATATGCAGAAAGATTTTGATATAAAGAAAATAAAGCGTTCGGCGTTTAAGATGAAAGAGCCACATTCACATCCATTTCACGAACTATTCTATCTTGCAAAGGGTGAATGTACAGCATTTCTTAGTCATAATATATATAAATTCAGCAGAGGTGATATCGTAATAGTCCCTGCCGGAACCATACATAAAACTGACTATACAGGAAAAGGAATCAACGAACGTATAGTTATCAGTTTTAAAACCCCTGTCACTGACTGGCTTAGCGGTATTGTTGGAACTGATATTGTTTCTGAGGTAATGCAGACAGGTGTAATCACCATACCTGAAAAAAGAAGGGATTATATAGAAAAGCTGCTTGATAAACTTATATTTGAAAATGAAGGTCAGGATCCTCTATCACCTGGCTTTGTAAGCGTAGCTTTGGCAGAGCTCATCCTCTTCATTGCAAGATGCAAGCAGTATGAGGAAAATGTTATAAAAGAAATTGACGTTGATAACCAGATTATGCAGGAAGTCGCTACTTACATATATAATCACTACAGTGAAAAACTTGTTCTTGAGGATATGGCAAAGCAGTTCAACCTAAGCCGTTCTTACCTCTCTAAAAAGTTTAAAAGTGTCACTGGATTTGGGTTCAAGGAGTATATTATCAATGTCCGCATAAAGCATGCCTGCGAGCTGCTTCTTAACACAAACAAATCAATAACCACAATTGCCTTTGAATGTGGTTTTAACGACAGCAACTATTTCGGAGATGCATTCAGAAGAACCAAAGGAATATCTCCTAATAAATATAGAAGGAATCAGGAAAAGATATGATATAGTGAGCGCAAAAGAAAAGAAAGCGGCTGCAAAGCAGACATTTTCTTTTCTTGCGCCACTAACGAACGAACAGTCATGCGTAGCATGACGATAGAGTGCGTTAGCGCGGGTTCGTGAGTGTAGGAAGTAAACAGGGCAAAAATCATAATATACCATTGGTTAATTTCCCGCCAAACACTCCGATATATTAAATATAATAAAAGATTAAAGCCACGGATGGCTTTACCCAGCTTTACATATTTTAATTTACAACCACTGATAGTGGTTAGAATGGAGGAATAATATGGAATTAAACGGAGTTAATTCTTATTACACAAGTTATGAGGCAGCTTCTAATAAAAAGACTGCCACTAAAGACACAGACAACACAACAGCTTCTAAGAATACAGATGTTGCTGCCACATATGAAGCTTCTGACTCAACTGCCAAAGCATCAACATCTTCAGTTAAAAGTAAGGCTGCTAATCCAGCACTTGTAGCAAAACTTAAAGCTGATTCTGATAATCGTATGCAGCAGCTTCAGTCACTTGTTACTACTATGTTTAAGAAGCAGGGCATAACTATAGGTACTGCTGACGATATGTGGAAGGCTCTTGCAAGTGGTAACTTCACAGCTGATGCTGATACTATTGCCAAAGCAAAAGAAGATATATCTGAAGACGGCTACTGGGGTGTTAAACAGACATCTGAAAGAATCTTTGATTTCGCACAGGCTCTTGCCGGTGATGACGAAGAAAAGATGAAAACCATGAAAGAAGCCGTAGAAAAAGGCTTCAAGGAAGCTACTAAAACATGGGGTAAGGAACTGCCTGATATATCTAAGAATACATATAATGCAGTTATGGATAAGTTTGATAAGTACTTCTCTTCTAAGAAAACAGATTCTACAGAAGCATAGTACAATACAAAACAATATATTATGATGTAAATGCGTAAGTTGCATGGCAATGTAGCAATCCTGATACATCAATGAGTTTATAATATAACAAGCCAGACAACATATGTCTCACATTTAATTAGAGTGTGTATACATATTTTATCTGGCTTTTATTTATTACAATTTATTATTCAGAACTGCACCTCATCATGTAATATATCTGACATACAGACTATTCTGCTGCTAATCCGCCTGCATACACTCTTTTATCAACAGCATCTTGGTGCCACGTGGTACAACATCACTGTCAGACAATCTTTCCACCTTTGCATTATCCCTTCTTACAGCATCACAAGTAGTATTATATTTCTTTGCTATATCCCACATGTTACATCTGCCATCAGATATGTACCCGACCATGGAAGGAAGTGTTGCATAATACTCATCATCCCCCGGTATGTAAGCACACTCATCTATTGTAGACAGCTCCACTGGTTCAAAACATATGGCATCCAGCGATACAACTGCTTTCACCTCTATCTTTGCATTACTTCCCATTGATGCTGTCAGCTGTTCTATGCATGGTCTTACCTGATATTCTATACTATCCTTATCATATTCCTTAACAGAAACAACGCCTGTGTAAGGTATAACAGCATTAACACTGCCCATTGGTGCATTATCGTCAGATGTTATGTAACATATATTTACCATAACTGCGCCTGATACTTCTATACCATCTGCAACATATTCGTAATCATCTATCTGCACTCTTGCAGTTGCATTTACTATCTGCATAAGATTAATATAATCTGCTACCTTTATGTTATCTGATATCCTGCACTTAGTATTATTTCTAATAAGCAGCTTCTTAAGATGTACATCTGACCGTTTTATATCCATAGTGCCACCTGGAACATATATATCCTGCAGTGCCGTCTTTTTGCAGTCTTTATATGATTTGATATCCATATCAAGAACAAGTTCCACTGATATATCACGGTTATTTCCATCATAATCCGGTCTTACATCTACATTCTTGCCTGTCATCGTGAATCCTACATAACATATGCTGTCAGGATCTGCGCCACTTACATCTATTATCCCTGTAAATGGAACCGATGTTTCATACCACTGTACCGACCGTCCATCATCATTACTTATATACATTATAAACACACTAAGTTCCCCACTTACACTTAATCCATCCTCTGTCATGCGTGTGCTCACATTTCTTACATCCACATCATCCCATACAAGTTCTGATATATTCGGCTTTCCATTAGGCAGCGACAGACTCTCCTTTATTCTTAAGTTATCCCGCATATTAACATCCATCTGTGCGTACTCATAATCCATAAAAAGAAGCTGCGGCATACATTCTCCATCATCCGATATCTGAGATGCTATTGCAGCATTCTGTATCTCTTCGCATGTGACCGTAATACTTACTATTGCCTTTACACTTATTTTCCTTGAGTTAACCGGCTTGATTGTGAGGTCCTCTATATGTGCCTTACATGTTACGTCGGTATCTGCTGCATCACATGACAGATTCACATTTTCCAGAAAATGCAGACTTCCATCCATTTTTACTGGCATAAGCCTGTTATCTTCCTGTCCCTTGCCCATATATAATACAGCATACTTAAGATTGCCCTCAACCTGTGCTTTATCCTGGTTTACCCTCACTCCATCAAGCACGACCATACCTGAATCTTTTATGATACTTTCTATATCTGGCTTGCTGTCAGCTACATTATAATCATCATCCAGTGTTATCTGTGTTGTGTTAGAACACTTTATAGTGTATTCGTGTATATTATCAACTTTAAGCTCCAATTCATGAACCTCCCCATACTAATGATTGTTATAAGCTTTTGCAATCCTACATTATTCTATGATTAAGTTTCTTCTGTTATTCCCTGTTATAGCTTGAATATTAAAAAAATATACTTTGCCATTAACTGATATACAAAGTGAATATCAAAATTTATTTTTAACACTTACGTCATATTATAACTACTACATCTTAAATACCACTGACTCATCCCTTTTTTCGTATTTTAATACTATATATGGTGTTGTTGATACTTCATTAACAGCCTCATTTTCCGCCGGTCCCATAAGTGTAAAATCAGCATATATAGCATTACCGCTCTTATACACATCATTGACTTTAATACTGTATCCTGATGTCTCCTTTGTACCAAAGCCTGCAACAACATATGTATAATCTTTTGTTGTATATGTCATTCTTAATGTATTGGCTTTTTTATTATCTATAAGCTTTTTTAACTCTGTTGGAAGATCCTCATTCTCAACTACTGTATAATCAATCACCTCGTGCTCTTTTGATTCATTCTTACTGCATCCGGTCATAGTCATGATGCTTAAAACTACTATACATAGAATTGCTGGTAATATATATATGTATCCTTTTAAAACACAGATATCTTCCGTATTATATCCACATAATCGAAGCATAAAAAAATCCCCTTGTTAATAAGACTACTAATATCTTATTAACAGGGGAATTGCTTTATTCTTGTATTTATTAATGTTTTAACAGTATTTTATGCGGCATTAAAATCAAAGCATTGATATGGCTGCTAAACAGACTGCTTATGCAATCAGTCAGCCACATAACCTTTGCTCTTAATGACATCTATAACATGGTCTACATATTTTTCGCACTCATCATGTGTACCAGCTTCAACCATAACTCTGATAACAGGTTCTGTACCACTTTCTCTTACGAGTATACGTCCATTTTCACCGAGTGCGTCTGCCACTGCTGCCACTGCTGCCTTAACATCCTCGTCATTCTGTGCTGCGGACTTATCGTATACACGCACATTCTTAAGTACCTGTGGATATATATGAAGTGGTGCTGCAAGCTGTGCGAGCGACTTCTTCTTTGCAATCATAACTTCCATCATCTTAAGTGCTGTTATGATGCCATCACCTGTTGTTGCATACTTACTGAATATGATATGTCCTGACTGTTCACCGCCAAGACGGTAACCATTCTTAGACATACATTCATATACATACTTATCACCAACCTTAGTCTTCTCATAATCAATACCCGCTGCATCGAAAGCCTTATACAGGCCAAAGTTAGACATAACGGTTGTAACAACAGTATTATCTATAAGCTTTCCTCTCTCTTTCATATAACATCCGTATATGTAAAGAATGTGATCACCTGTTATAACCTCGCCATTCTCATCTACACAAAGACATCTGTCGGCATCACCATCAAATGCGAATCCGGCATCCAGATGCTCTCTCTTAACAAGGTCACATAATCCTTCAATATGTGTAGAACCACAATTAGCATTGATATTAGTTCCATCTGGACTTGCATTAATAACATAAGTCTTGGCACCAAGTGCATCAAACACCGCCTTTGCAAGTGTCCATGCGCTTCCGTTAGATGCATCAAGACCTATACGCATACCCTTAAATGAATATATGGCAAGGCTCATAAGATAACCCATGTATCTGTTACGTCCTGCTGTATGATCAACTGTACATCCTATCTTTTCCTTAGTGGCATATGGAATATCTCCCATCTCTCCATCAAGATACTTCTCTATCTCATCAATGACATCTTCTCTCATCTTCTCGCCCTTGCTGTTGATGAGCTTAATACCATTATCATAGAAAGGATTATGGCTTGCTGATATCATGATACCACAGTCAAAATCCTCTGTTCTTGTTACATAGGCAACACTAGGTGTTGTTGTTACATGAAGAAGATATACATCTGCTCCTGATGCTGTAAGACCTGCAACAAGTGAATACTCAAACATATAACTGCTTCTTCTTGTATCCTTGCCGATTACAATCTTAGCCTTTCCATCTTCCTTTTCCTTACCATAGAACCATCCAAGGAATCTTCCAACCTTGAACGCATGGTCTACTGTTAATGTAACATTAGCTTCTCCACGGAATCCATCAGTACCAAAATACTTTCCCATTATTCTGCCATCATCCTCTCTGTTGACCAGACCTCAACCTCATACTTGTTAGCCTTGTTATATCTTTTTCTAAGATCCTTAAGCTGCTTAAGGTATTCTAATGTAACCTTACCAGAAAGCTTTGATTCGCCCTCTGTTCTCTGTTGGAACTTATAAGGTATCTCTATGACCTTCTTATATGAACCCATAGCAAGAACTTCAACCATGATCTTCCATCCTATAGGCTGAAGATCTGCATGCTCTATAACTTCACGTCTGAACATGAAAAGACCGCTTGTAGGGTCTGATATCTGTCTTAAGCAAGGAAGCATCCACTGTCCTATCTTACGTGCTGTACCAGATACGAACTTTCTGTACCAGTTAAGTCCACCATCATCTCCACCTGGAATAAGACGGCTTGGTATACAGAAATCTGCGCCACTCTCCATAGCCTTATACATATACTTAAGCACTATAGGTGGGTGCTGCAGGTCAGCATCCATACATGCCATATACTCACCCTTTGCAAGCTCAAAGCCCTTAAGAACTGCTGTTGCAAGACCAGTTTCACCAGTCCTGTGTTCCATTCTTACCTGTGGAAAGTCTTTGGCTACTTCCATAATAACCTCTGGCGTATTGTCTTTACTGTCGTCCACGAATAATATCTCGTAATCTATTCCTTTAAGTGCATCATTTATCTGTGTCACCAGATTTCTAATATTCTTTCCCTCATTAAATGTAGGTACAACTACTGATAACATATTTTTCTCCTTCTGATATCTATAACTTTCTGTAATTCATTCACCCGTAAAGTTCTCTGCAATTATATATAGTATTATACAGTAACTTATATAGTAATTCTAAAAAGCGTGTTAATTATAATACCTTTACGTAAAGTTCGCAAGTATTTTCACAAAGTATACACAATGACCTTATCACATCAGCAGCCCATCCCAGAAATACCATGCTGATATGCATATAAGCTCTGCAATTGCAAGAAGGATTATAATAACACGTCTCATATTCTTTCCTGCAAGAAGCAATGTTTCTGTCACACCTATATACACAACAAAAGAACCAACTATGAATCTTAATGTACTCATGACACTTGAAGTAAGTGGAATCATAAGTGCGATTATACCAAACAAACCACAGGCATAATGTTTCCTTACTATCATGATCACATATAGCAATAATGTGAACACACATAACCATCCAAGTATAATACCATTAATCTGTTTAACATCAGACATAGCACCAAGTCTTCCTGTACATGACTTAAAAAGCACTTCTATAACAGGAAACAGTTTCTGTGTCCTCCACGCTTTCTGCACATGATAAAAAGCCCAGGCATCACCACAAAACCATCTTAAGAATGTCATATAAACAAATATTCCCAATGGACATATTGCCAGCGACACCAGCTTCTTTGCATCTGATAGAACATCTTTTATCAGACATTTTATGGATGTCAGCACTCTGCCTTCTTTATCTTCCTGTTGTCTGTATACATTAACATACATATCTGTAAGCAGAACAACTATAAGGGTACAGCCAACAATTCTTGTTGCACTCGCCAGTGCTGCAAACACTGCCGCTACCATATAGTTTTTCTTTCTGGTGTTATAAAAGCACAACACCACACACATAGTAAACAGACTTTCTGTATACATGGAGCCATAATATACGGCACATGGTCCTGCAAGCATAAGAAATATTATTATATTCTCTATATCAGTCCTGCCATACCTATTCACATCAAGCTCTAGCCATGCAAATCTTACCGCATAATATACAGCTATTATTATGCATACATTAGACACAAACATGCCAATTGCATATGTATTAATATAGCCACATGTAATAACCCTTAGCAACGCACACAGCATCGGATACAATGGAAAGAAAGCCCAGTTTGCCATTCCTGTTGCTCTTGGGAACTTATATCCCTCCTCTGCCATTTCCTTATACCATTCTGCATCCCAAGGGTTCATATAGTACAGTATATCATGAGGTGTGTCTGCTAAAAGATTCATAACCGGCACCATGGCAAGCATTACAAGCCGCGACAGCATCCACACAACTATTATTTTGGTAAATAATCTGAATTTTTCATTATTTTTATAGTGTTTTACTAATACTGAAAACATTTACATCCCCAATACGTATCTTATATTAACTACTATACTTGCAACAAGAGGTATTGCAAACATAAGCACTGCAAGCACTACTATAATAGCCAGATATATACCACTTGCACATGCCTGCATCCATCCTGGTATTCCTATATTCTTATAATGATTAACAACCATAAGTGCAATCATAACAATAAGCACAAGAACAGATATAAGCAATCCTTTATCCTTAGCCGCTGGTTTAAACGTAAATACTATCTCGTTCTCACCTTCATTAACAGAAACACCTGTAAACATTCCGGCAATATCCTTAGTTTCACGCTTTTCACCATTTACTGTTACTGTCCAGTTATCACTCTTAATTATAGGAACCATAACATAATCATCTGTTCTGCTTCCATTAACCTTTACAGTAACTGAATTGTTTGTATATGTCACATCACTCTGCTTATTTTCATACTTCTTACAGAGTGAAGCCATCTTATCAAGGTCTATGCCACCCATTGTAAATATATATTTGTCTACTGATACATCACCATTGTTATCAAGTGGTCTTGCATAATCAAGCTCAACCTCTACATCTTCGTTTTCATATGTTCCTATATATATAAGTCCATTATTATAATCGGTAGTATAATACTTGTTATTAACATTACCTATTGTTGGTATGTCTATCTGTTTACCATTAACCTTAATTGTAAGACTCCTAAACAGGCTTGAAACATTAGCATCTGATGTACCTATGTTACAATCAGCAACACTCACATATACCGCTGCCTTTCCATTTATCTTATCCTTATAAGTCTGTACTACATGTGTTGCCTGTGTAGTCTTTTCCGCTGCTGCATTGTCAGATTCCTTATTGATATCGGCAATCCTGTCAGCACTTACTTCATATGTCCTCGTTCCAGAAAGCTTACCATATTCTGTTACAAGATTATCTGAATCACCACTTAACTCACTGTACATAAGATTATGCAGATATATCCAGTCCCTCGTTGTTGTGTTCCAGTTGTATTCTGCCTCTGTGCTGTCACCTGACCTTACTGCATCAATCTTTGTAAAGTCTTTACTGAAATCTATAGAAGCTAACTTACTGTTTGTAACCATGGCAAAAGGAAGCTGGTAATTAGCCTTGTACAAGTCATATTCATTATCACCTGTTCCTTCTTTCTCCAATGTATACAATGAACTGTCAAGCTTATTAATATTAACTGCTTCTGTTACATGTATAAGCGCATCCGAAAATACTGTACCGCCTGAATCAAGTGCCCAGAGGAAATACTTGGAATGTCCCCATCTTACTGTTTCTTTCTGTGTGTCCTTCTGAAGCGCTGCTGTAAAGCTTGAAAGCGAACCTCTCTTCATAACAAGTGGATAATTCGCATTCATACTAAGGTCCGGGTTAGTCACCCTGTCTATTGGAGATGAACTTATATCAAGATTATTCGTTGCATTGACAGCAAGCTGTACATAGTCGCCATACTGATATGGCGCATATGTATAAAACTTAGGTGGTCCTGTCATGGCAAATGCTCCTATAAACACTTCAACTGCAACAAGGCTTATGACAATACTTACCTTATATCCATTCTTCATAACAGTTACACCTATAATGTGTATTACAAGCATAACAACAAATACAGCAATAAAGAATATAAATGCAGATACATATGAGTTTACCGGAAGCTTATCATATACAACCGCCATAACCGCACATACAACAACTGTCAGTACCGTCTGTATTACAGCCTTCTTTTTATCCGTCTTATCATTTACAAGCACCTTATCTGCATACGCACACGCAAGGCATATAAGTGTAAATGCTATAATGTATCCATTTCTTAACGTGTAACCATTATATGAACCAAAATGCCACATAATGTTGGTACCCTCTGCTATGGCCTGTACCATAACGATAACTATAAGTGATATAGCATACCAGTTGAACTTTCTTGCAATAGTATCGTTCTTATATCCGGCAGCTTTCATGCTTCTGTGTATTCCTGTGAATATTATTACAAAGAATAATCCCATGCCGTAAAACATCATTATTCTTTCAAACTCACCAAGGCTGAAGCTTCTGAAAGTAGGATTAGATATCCATGAAAGATACTGGCTTATAAGTGACTCTGTATTACCTGTTCTTTGTGACTGCGAAAGCTGTGCAAACACAGGTATAAGCATAAAAGCCGATAGTGCGATTCCTGTAAATGTACCAATACCTACATTCCAGGCTTTCTTGCGTCTTCCATTCTTATCACATCTGAATATAAGATACATTCCACCAACAAGAAGAATGTATACAAGTGACATGGCAGCAAGATAATAATTGATTATAAACATAACTGCTACCATAAGTATATAGAAAAGCTTCTTTCCTGTCTTTTCCATAACATCAAGTGCCATCATAAGAAGTGGGAAAAGCGCAACTATATCCATCCATGGTGTGAAGCATGAAGCATATAATAATACATATCCACAGAATGCATATACTACCGCAAACAATGCCTTTATCTTATATGACAGCGAATTATATCTTCTGTTAATAAAAGCATACATTGTAACTGACATAACAAATGTCTTTATAACAGTAAGTATCGATATGAATTCAAGTATATAATCTCTTGGACATAAATATAAAAACAGATTGAAAGGACTTATCATAGAGAATGCCGACATACTCATAGATACATTAGTTCCAAGTCCTGTATACCAGTCAAACCATATACTGGCATCCCCATGCATGGCATCCCACAGATGGGCATACAATGGTGCAACCTGCTGCATATTATCAAAAAGATCAATTCTGTTACTTCCAAAAGGCCATATACCCTTAGCAACAAGAACTATCAACATAACAAGTAGTGTTATTAATCCCGGAAACAGATAACCTAGTATCTTTTTTCCTTTATTACTAGAACTGTTATTCATATATTTCTCCATTTCTGCCTGTATCGTGATATTTTATTATTATGATTACGTGTCAAAGTCAGTCTTTTCCTGCTTATGCCAACGAATTGCGCAGACAGCCCTTACATGCTGTCCACGCAATTCTGTTAACATCCACAATCAGCTGTTTATATGGTTAAACAGTTACTTTATTAAATACTTATACATGTGTTACTATGCAGGTTGACTTACCCTTAACTATAATATTTCTCTTACCCGCACTTATAAAGAAACTTTCTCCTGCCTTGAACTTCATCTCTTTATCATAATCATCTGTCATGATAGTTCCTTCACCTTCAACTACTATAACTGATACGAAAGAGGTTTCATCCACAGGAATCTTTGCTTCGTCTGTAACCTCGTATTTTATTACTTCAAAATATTTGCACTGTACAAGACGCTTTGACATATAATGCTCATTATGTGTAAGCATCACATTACACTTATTATCTCTTACATACTTAACCGGATTCACAACATCAAGTGACTTGGCAATGTGAAGTTCACGAGGATTACCAAACTTATCTCTTCTGTCATAATCATACATACGGTATGTGCAGTTGGAATTCTGCTGTATCTCACATATGAATATTCCGGCACCTATGGCGTGTATTGTTCCGGCCTTAACCATAACAACATCGCCTTTCTTTACATCTATTCTGTTTAGGATCTCTGTTATTGTATTATTCTTTATACGCTGTTCTATCTCTTCCCTCGATGAATCTCTTGAAAGTCCGCAATACAGATATGCACCCGGCTCTGCATCAAGTACATACCACATCTCATTCTTTCCATATTCATTCTCATTCTCAAGGGCATATTCATCATCCGGATGAATCTGGATGGAGAGTGCCTGTTTAGCATCTATAAACTTTATAAGAACAGGGAATCTGTCCTGTGCCTGACACTTCCAGCCAAGCGCTTCCTTACCGATGATTGTAAGATAATCATTAAAAAGCATACCCTTATAATATCCATCTGCTATACGGCTCTGACCATCAGGATGCGCTGAAAGTTCCCAGCTCTCACCTATGACTTCATAGTCACATTTCTTGCCAAACACATCTCTTATCTTGGTTCCACCCCACAGGTTATCCTTGAATGCAGGGTCTAACTTAACTATCGGACTGTTATCAGTTCTTACATAGTTGCCCTCATTAGGACCATTATCATGTCCATATATCTTAACAAGATCATTCTCAAGTATAGAATCACCTATACCTACTTCTATGATTACAACATTCTTATCTGTCTTGTTGGCAACTCTGTGCTTTACTCCTACTGGAACGAAAACACTCTCATATTTGTGATAATCCCTTGTTTCGCTTCCCAGTGTTATAGTGGCTGTTCCTTCAACTACTGACCAGTATTCAGCCCTTAACTCATGCTGATGAAGATTCATCATCATACCTGGGAATACTGTAACTTTCTTAACCTTATATCCCTTTGAATAGTTAAGAAGCTCATGAATTCCCCATTCCCTGTATGATATTCTGTTATAGTCAAAATATGTCTCATATTGATCCATATTATCCCTGATTATCTCTTTAATATTATCAGCTGACTTCTTTGATGATATATATACAGCATCCTCTGTATTAACAACAACCATATCCCTTAAATCATTAGCAACGACAAGTTTTTTTTGCGCGTTGTTGATAACTGATACATTGCTGCAGTCATTTTTTATGACATAATCTGGCTTATCCTCATTATGCTGTGGTTCTATATCACATACGTTATCTATATCTTTCCATGTTATATGCGCCTCAACGACTTTTAGCTTCTCACAGTTCTTAAGAATAAGTGACTCTATGCTTCCACTTGGAATATCTTTCATGATATTCTCTGAGAAACGTATTGCCCTTCTTATAGCAGGAACTTTTCTCTTGGCAGTCCTGCATGCACCATAAAGCTCAGGCTGTTCTTTTCTTACGATATTAATCATATCACCAGCCCTGAATACAAGCATACCGCTGTTCCACAGATATCCTTCATCATATGAATAACAATCTGCTATCTCTGAAGAATCCGAATCAAAATCAACCTGTGGTATAAGAGATTTCACATCACAGCCGTTTCTTAATATATATCCCAGATTCTTAGCCTGATATTCAGGCTTAACACCAAGTGCAACTATTGCACCTGACTTAGCCATTTCTTTTGCACTTATTATTGCATCCTTATAGCCATCTCCATCTATGAAATTATCTGAATTGACTATAAGCACAAACTCTGTTGGATTGGCAAACATTGTTCCAAGTATGATAGCCGCTGCTGTACCTTTAGCTGTTCCCTCAAGAATCAATCTGTACCTCAGGCTCTGAAACGCTTTCATCTGTCCGTTGACAATATTCTTATATGACTCATTAGTTACTATTATGAACTCGTCACAATATGGCATATTTCTTACAACAGTTTCCTGTAACAGTGAACGTCCTTCTTTGAAATTCATAAACTGTTTAGGATAATTTTTTCTGGACAATGGCCATAAACTGTCACCACTTCCACCTGCCAGGATAACACACTTCATATAAATGTACCTCCCAAAATATACTAATTAACCTGTTTTATTGTTTACATCATCGTATTATTATTCCGCCGCCCATATTCTTATCATCATCACTTGATGATGTTGTTTCGTCATTATTACCGGAACCTCCCTTATTATCATCGCTTGATGATGTTGTTTTCTCATTATTGTCGGAATCTTCCTTATTATCATTACTTGATGGTGTTGTTTTCTCATTATTATCGTCATCACTTGATGATGTTGTTTCGTCGTTATTATTAACCTCTCCACCACTCTTATCATCATCACTTGATGATGTTGTTTCGTCATTATTACTATTACTGTCATCATCGCTGTTACCTGCTGGACGTTTCTGTTCTGAACCATCAGAGTTATTGCTGTTCTGCTGGTTTGCAGCCCTTGCTTCTGTAGTGGCTTCTGTTATAACCTCCTTTGAAGCTTCTGTCTTAGTAGTGGCTTCTTCAGTTTTTGTTTCATCTTCTGTTCTTTGCTTCTTGGTTGCTGACTGTCTTGTTGGAGCCTGTCCACTTGTATACTGCTGCATATTCTTATAGTCATAACTGCTGTTTACCTTTTTTCTGCTCCTGGCAGATACTACAGATACCATTAATACTGATACTAATATTATGACAACAACACATCCAGATATCCATGATACAGTTTTTCTTGCTGATAATGAAAGATCTGGGAACAATTTCTTTATAAATAAAGTTACTGCATTCTCTTTACCTTGCTTTCTGCTGTTGTATACAGAACTTACTGCACGTTTTTCCTCATACTCATCATTATGTTCATCTTCATCAGACTCCTCATCGTCATCTGATATATCCTCATCTGATTCATACGCATCCTGGGCTGTGTCTTCATCTGAATCCACATCATCAGCGGCTGTACCATCGTCTGTATCCTCTGCCACCGAAGCACTGGTACGCACATCATATCCTAACACCGCAGCTTTTATATCAGCTATCCAGCCTGCTATATATGAACTGTCAATATCTGTCAGCTGTTCTATATCATCAACTGACTGCATCTCATATGCATATAACTCGAGTAATGCCATATAAACTGAATTCAGTGAATCCAGCTCACCCTTCTGTTCATCATATAACTTAGGGCTTCTGAATACTCTGGCTTTTTTCTTCATATACTCAAGTAAATCTTCATCTTCTCTTATTCTTGAGTATTCATATTCATTCATCTGTGAAGCAGCGTGTAATTCACTTTCATGCTCTTTCACTGCACTGACCATAAAATATGATGATACAATAACAGCAATCTGCTTATGCACATTCTTTGACAGGTTGATATCTTCAACTTTGTTACATACCTCTATAAGTGCCTTCTTAGCCTCTGTCATACTCTTTTCTTCGTCCCTGAAAACAGGATATGAAAGGGCATATACTTCTTTGTATATCTTGTTACATAACTCTTTTTTCTGCGCTTTTCCTTCCACAACAGCTTTTATAAGCTGAATAAGCTCTTCATCCTGATTATTATTCATACATATCTCCTATATTTTTATAATACAAGTACTAACTTACCATTCACTTACATTAAACATTAATACTTTTTGTTCATCATTGCGGTGTATCTCCGCCATCTGGCTGCGCCAGATATTGAATCATCTTGATATTATAACACCATGTTACATAATTGTCACTATCACACAGAACCAACAAAACCGGGAGCTCTGCATGAATACTTTTCATACAGATATTCCCGGTTATTACAACATAATACAATACAGACATTCTAGAAATTAGCATATATAAAATCTGATGTTGTACTTGTACTTCCATATATAAGTATAAACATTATAAATGCTATATATATAATCCATCTGACGACAATATTCTTAGATGCTATAGTCTCTCTTATATGCATACCCTTTTCCTTAAGTACGCTGACAATAAATATAATAATACATCCTGCCGCAACAATAATAAGATCCTGCTGCGTAAGACCCACTGCCTTGACCGTTGCCATTGACAGCTGTGATACATGTGCTTTGGTAACAGTATCAGCGAGCATTACATTGGCTGCATACAGGTCAGGTGCCATATCGAAATAGAAACCTATATTTACAAGTATAAATGTTCTTATTATGCAGAACACCTGATACCACCAGCTCTTCGGATTAATATGCAGTTTCTCATGAATTCTTGAATATACTGGTGCAAGCATGCCACTTGCTGCTATGATAATACCATTATACATACCATACATTATGTACTTCCATGCTGCTCCATGCCATATACCTACTATAAAGAACACAAGAAGGTTGGCAAGACTTACAGGCAACAGCTTCCCTACATTATTACCAAACGTTTTCTTGCACCATTTGCCGAATTTATTCATACATCTTGACAATGAAAAAGGATAAAATATATAATCCTTCATCCATGTACCAAGTGTTATATGCCACCTTCTCCAGAACTCACTGATAGACCTTGAGAAGTACGGCTGTCTGAAATTCTCATCCATAGTTATGCCAAACATCTGGGCTACACCTATAGTTATATCAATACCACCGGAAAAATCGGCATATAACTGTATGCTATACAGAATCACTCCAAAAACATTAATCCAGCCGCCATAATTCCAGTAGTTGTTAAATATAAGAGTCACCGCTGCATTTACCCTGTCAGCAAGTACCATCTTCTTTAACATACCCCATAGTATTCTCTGGACACCAAACTGTATATTCTTAAGGTCATATGAATGTCCCTCATACAGCTGCTCTCCAAGTCTTTCATATCTTCCGATAGGTCCCTGTAACAACTGTGGAAAGAACGATACAAACAATGCATACTTAAAGAAATTCTTCTGTGGCTCATGCTTTGCCCTGTATACATCAACAACATAGCTTACTGACTGGAATGTATAGAATGATATACCTAATGGAAGTGTGAGCTTAAGAACGCTAAGTCTTCCTGTACTTCCAAACATTGACAGTATTCCATTGACATTCCCTATCATAAAGTTAGTGTACTTGCATACAGCAAGAACGCCAAACGCAAGAATGATTACAAGAAGCACCACTCTTTTCTTCCTGTGTGTTATGTTTTTCTTAAATGCTTTCTTTGTCTCTTTATCTGCATCCTTATCCGGCTTTAAGCTGTTAAGTCTGCCAAGCATTATACCGCCCGTATATGTAACTGCAGTAGTGAGCAGCATCATCCATACCGTTGTAACATGATATGAAAAATAATACATATAGCTGATTATCAGCAGCCACACCCAGCGCACCTTTTTAGGTATTACGTAATATACTACCAGTGCCATAAGTGCAAACAAAAAGAATTCAAATGTTGTAAATGACATAATGTTCTCCATTCCCGTGCTGTCAGCCTGTACTCTTAAATAATCTGACAGAATTCTGGTTTTATCATTTAAATATTATAATTTAATAAGATTTCCACTCTAATCCTGTGGTATTCTCATAATCCTGTACCATGGAATTATACATATCCTCATAAGAGTCATAAAAATAACGTCTCTCATCAAGTGTACCCTGTTCATCTTCCTTAAGAACCTTTGCAAGCACCTCTGAGTAACTCTCTGCAAGTTCACCATACATATGTCCCTCAGCATCAACGTATGCTGAATCATCTCTTGGAAGTACTGACATAAGTGTCTTATTAAAATCATAATATGCTATCCCATAACTGTTAAAGAGTTCCTTTAACTTAGTTAATGCTTTATCCACCTCTGCATCCCTGAAAGCATCTGGCGTTATAGGCGACTCTACACACACGATACTGATATCATTCTTTCTGCAATAATCAACAAGCTGCTCAAACTGTGATATAACTGTTTTATCCAGTTCCTTGTTTGCATTTCTTTTCATTGTACTAGTGTATTCAGGATTACCTGGAACGTCATTAATTCTATATCTGAAGCAGAAGCCTTTTCCCATATATGGACCGCCTGCTGTAGCAAAATATCCATCCGTATCAAGACCTGCGGACATATCATAATCCTTATACGCCTCTGTCCTTTTCAGCTCAAGATTAGTCTTTGCCTTACTAAATGTACATTTCCATGTAAGTCTTCTTGAAAACACATTTCTTATGTCTATGTAAGATTTATTCTTCCATAGATATTCAGCCTTTAAACCTGGGTCACTTATCTGCTGGTATATAAAAGATCTTGAAAAATGATTCTGTGATTGTCCACTCATCCAGTAATAATAATCTACATCTATAATAATCTTATTAACCTTATTATCATTACATACTGACTTAAGCACATAATACATATCATCAACTGTTTCACCCGGAATACCCATATTAAACGAATTAACTCCAAGCTCATTATCTATATAACTTGTATCTATGCTGCATCTTGTGTGCGATGCACCAAGAATTATTGTGTCATATCCCCCGTCCGTATCTGCATTTTCCGCCTTTACCTGATTAAATATAAATCTTATGTATCCACTTTCGGCAAACAGATAATCACATATGCATATTACTGCCGCAAGTACGCATATGAATATTACGCATCTAATGTGTGGCCATACCTTTTTCATACCACGCCTCATTTCTTCTTGTTTCTTACTTTTGCATATAAGCCTTAAGCCGTTTAGCAATTAAAGCTGATTATATCATTGTTCATATATTTAATTGTTAACAATGTGTTAACTCTTTTTGAATTTCCTGCGAAATATATCACAAAAACGCATATTAGCACAACTATTCATATTGTGCAAGTATATTAAATTATCATAAACATGTCATAGACTGTCATAATAAAAAATATACACTATATACAGACTCATGAAATCCATCATTAATCTGTATATAGTGCAAACGATTCTTAATTAATTATTGCTATTGTTATATTAAGATATGCTGCAAATGTAACCCATAACAGGTATGGAACCATCAGCCATGCCGCAGCTGTATTAACATGGAAAAATCTCCATATTGTAAATATTATAAGAATCCATAACAGCATAAGCCATACAAACGCCAGCCAGAACGCTTTAAAATCAAAAAATATGACCGACCAGCCTATATTGACAAACAACTGCACCCCATAAAGTATAAGTGCTTCTGCCCTGTCATCATCCCTTGTTTCACATACGATGTAGGAGGCTATTCCCATCAATATAAAAAGGATAGTCCATACTACCGGAAACACCTGTCCCGGAGGTGAAAGTGGCGGCTTTTGCAGATTCACATACATTTCCATGGAATTGCCCGTAAGCAGCCATGATATAACTCCCGCTCCTATACTGACTGCTAACGCCAGTATAAGCCTTTTCCAATTAATCTTAGCATTTCCTGTCATATACCATTCTCCATTCCGACATATATTACAGTAAATATATAACTATGTATATATTTATCTGTCTGTTTTATGTGTCCTGGATTATAGTATGTGCATACATATATGATTAATTCATATTTTTACAATAATATATGATTCTATATGTATTTAATCATAATAATGCTTAAAATATACTCTGTTAAATATAGCCCATGTATCAAAGAATGCCTGTATACAGTCTTTCATGCCTATTCTGCCAGCATTCTTTTCCCTGACAAACACGACCTCAACCGGCATCTGAGCTATCTTATAGCCTCTTCTGTGAACCGCAACAAGAAGCTCTATATCATATGCAAAACCAGATGTTCTTATAAGATGTCCTACTGGCTTTATCGCCTCAGCCTTAAACACCTTAAGACCTGTCTGGGTGTCCTTGACATTAAGATGGAACAGCGTGAGTAACATTATATAATAGCACATGCTTATCACTTTTCTTTTGAATGGATATTTAAGCTTTGAATCCTTATGGAACTTGCATCCAATAACAACATCCACATTATCAGTTATCATTTTATTAAGATATCCCTCAAGCTGTGATGGGTTAAGCTCCAGATCTGCATCCACAAATGCGATATACTTGCCATCTGCCTGTGAAACCCCGGCTATTATCGCATTACCTTTACCTCTGTTCTTATCAGAAGTGACAAGTCTCACTCTTTTATCTTCCTTCTGTGCCCTTATAATCTCAGCCTTAGTATTATCCTTGCTTCCATCATTAACAGCTATTATCTCTATATCCTTTACAAATGCAGAAACTATTTCAAGCGTTTTCATTATGCTTGAGTATATCAGCTTCTCCTCATTATATGCTGGCATAATTATAGACAACATTCCATCAAGTTCAACCATACGCCATCCCCCTGTAAACAGTAATAAATATTGTACACCAATATACATTATGTATCAAGTCACACATTACACTGCGCAACTTTATTGATTCAGCTTTATTGCATCAGCTTTGTATTATAAAAAACAGACCTCTAAGCAGTTTTACGTACTTAAAGGTCTGTTTTTATCACCCGTATACAAAACATAATATAAATCTCTTGCTTATCATATTCTGTATATACTAATGCCGGCAACGGGAATCGAAC
>DJDY01000163.1:18968-19172 GCA_002435585.1 Lachnospira sp. UBA5912 | reverse complement strand
TATACATAAATTAACAGCCACTTAATTATATTAAGTTATCTTATTTATTTGATTCAATTTTATTTTTGTAATACATATTCTTTTAATGCATCGTGTCTAAGATAGTTTATACTTTACACACTTTTTTTATATCTATTTTATTTATTTTTCTTCTAATATATGGTATATTATTTTTTGTATGTCATTGTTTTTTTACATTTTAGT
>DJDY01000163.1:18773-18941 GCA_002435585.1 Lachnospira sp. UBA5912 | reverse complement strand
ATTTTAGTAACATATTTGTTACATTTCTTGTCACATTTGACAAACATTACCGAAGATATTCTCTACATATAGTCAATATTATAGGGAACAATGTGCTGATGCATATTGAATATACTTCGCAGAATTAAGGAGGTTTTATGTCAGGAATAGTTGACAGAGTAAAGGGGG
>DJDY01000163.1:9936-18724 GCA_002435585.1 Lachnospira sp. UBA5912 | reverse complement strand
ATTATCTCTTTAAGAAGGGGACAGACCTTACAGACACCGAAAAGAAACGTAAGCTAAGAGCCTGGTCCACAGTAATAGGAATTGCACTTGTGGTAGTACAGCTTGTATTCACAGTTCTTGCATTATTGAAATTATATAAGCTTAATATACTCCCGCTTAAATACGCAATCATTATAGATGTAGTATTAGTTTTAGTAGCTATATACAACTTTGCTTCACAGTTTACCAAAACCCATATAATAGGTAAGATACTCGCCATATTATTATCTGGTGTTTTACTATATACATTTTTATTTACATCTAAGATAGATGATACGCTTAATAAGATAAGCAATGTTAAGACAACTACCGATATTGTTGATGTTGTAGTCCTAAAGAATGATAAGGCATCTTCTATAAAAGATACTATATCTTATACATTTGGATATAATTCTACAAACAATTCAGATGATACTAAGGATGCTATCAAGAAAATCAACTTTGATAACACCGCTGACATCAAGACTAAAGAATATCAGGCATGGCTTGATATGTTTGATGCCCTAAACAAAGGAACCGATATAAAAGCCGTTATTATTAACGATGATTCCCTTCAGATGCTATATGAAGAAAACGAAAATCTAAAGGATTCTATCAAGATTGTTGGAACTATTGAGTTAACAAGAAAAATCGAATTAAGTGCCTCTGACAAAAAGGTAAATGAAGAACCTTTCATCATATATATATCTGGTAATGATGAAGAAGGTAAGATTAAGACAAACGGACGTAGCGATGTTAACGTATTATGCGTAGCCAATCCTGTAACAAGACAGATTCTTCTTATTACTACACCAAGAGATGCTTATGTTTATATGGAAAACAACGAATTGGGCTCTAAAGGTATGGATAAGCTTACCCATGCTGGAAACTGGGGTATAGATTATTCTATAGCCACTCTTAACAGACTTTATGATTGTAATATAGATTACAGTGTCAAAGTTAACTTTACAGGCTGCGTAGCCGTTGTAGATGCCCTTGGTGGTGTCACTATCAACTCGGATGTTGACTTTGAAAATGGTTGGGAAGCTGCACCTGAAACATATCACTTTGTTGTAGGTGATAATGAATGTGATGGTGATCAGACTCTTGCTTTCTGTCGTGAAAGAAAAGCCTTCGCAGATGGTGATTACCAGAGAGGACGTAACCAGCTCGCAGCTCTTACAGGTGTTATTAACAAGCTTACTTCACCTGCCATCCTTACAAAATATAATTCCATACTTGATTCTGTAGGAGAAATGATTCTTACAAGTATGCCAACATCTGATATAACAGCACTTGTAAAAGGTCAGTTAGCAGATACAAGAGGATGGAATGTACAGAAGTTCAGTGTAGGTGCTGAACCAGATTCACTCCACAGCTTACAGCTTGGAACTAATGCTTCCATGTCTAAGTTATATACTGGTGACGTAGAGATAGCAAAGAGACTTATAGACAAGATTGAAAATGGAGATGTATTTGATGTAGATGAATATTACGAATCTGAAGTAAAGAATATTCCTAATTACAATTCATTCTATAAGATAAATGAAAGTTCATCATCTTCAGGCAGCAGTTCAAACAGCAGTAACAACAACACTACTAAAACTACCGCAGCCGTTAAAGAAACTCAGGCTGCTGTTAAAAAAACTACTGCAGCTGCCAGATCAACAGAGGCAGAAACAGAGGCTCCGGTACAACCGGAAACTGATGCAACGACGCCAACCAATCCGCCTGCAGAACCTACCACGGCAACTTCTACTACTGAGGCCACTAAAGCCACTGCTGAGGTCAATCCAACTGCACCAGCCGTTGAAGCGCCTAAGGCATCAGCAGAAAACTATGTTGGTTCTGTTGAAAAAACAACACCTTAGATTGATCATAAATTATAATACATAGTTAATGATAGTCCATGAATATCACCTTCAATACAGACAATAAAATAATAGATATTACAGACATCAGTTAAATACAAAATGCCTGTGAAATATGCTCATAAACATATTTCACAGGCATTTTTAATATCTATAACGGCAGACTTACTTCTCAGCATGTTCTCCGTACTTGCCGTAATACTTGCCATAGTACTTACCATAGTACTTATTATCATCCATATCCACCTTGTTAAGCACAACACCTAAAAGCTTGCAGTCTGTTTTCTTAATCTGTTCAAGCCCTTTCTGTGCATACTTATAGCTTACACTGTTAGATGCCATTACATAAGCAACACCATCACACTCCTGGGCAACAATAGCACTATCTATTACGCTTCCAATAGGTGGCGTGTCTATTATTATATAATCATAAAGATCCCTTAAAACCTTTATAAGTGTTTTAAACACCTTATTGCCAAGCAGCTCTGTCGGGTTAGGAGGGACTGGTCCAGAGAATACTACATTAAAATTCTCCACATTAGTCGCATACATAACCTCCTCAAACTTATTAATTCCTGACAGGAAATGTGTAAGACCTTTAACTGATGTATTAATCTTATATCTTCCAACTAGCACCGACTTTCTAAGGTCTGCATCTATAAATATAACTTTCTTTCCTGCCTCTGCCAATGACACTGCAAGATTAAATGATACTGTAGATTTTCCCTCTCCAGGAGTTGTGCTTGTAAGCATGATAACTTTAACATCTGAACCACATAACTGTATGTTAGTCCTCAAATTCTTATATGCCTCATTAGCTCTGTAATCAAGCTTTCTTAACCTTTCTATATTAATCGTCTGCATATTTTCTCCATTCCAGTTTACTTGCTTTTTTTATTCTTTTTCTTAGTTTTTTTTGACTTCTTATTCTTCTTTCCTAATCCATCATCCATCTCTTCTGATATAGGAATAACCGCAAGTGTACTAAGATCAAAATACTTTTCTACATCTTCTGTTGTCTTAACTGTATCATCTAACATAGATTTTATTATTATGACAGCACATGATAACACTATACCAAGAGCAAGACCTATAAGTGTCCACTTTCGTACTGTATCAACTGCCGGTTCCTCAGATAATGAACCTTCCTCGATAACATTCACCTGCTCAATCTTCATAATATCACATATCTTCTGTGATGATACCTCTGCTACTTTATCAGCTATATCTTTAGCCTTTTGTGGATCATCACTTGTAACAGTTATCTGAAGCACTCTTGTGTCTGATGGCGTATCGACAGATATAGTTGATGCAAGTTCTGAGGCTTTCATATTAAGTCCAAGTTCCTTAATAACCTGATTCATGACAGGTGCACTTGTGACAAGAATCTGATAATCCTTCGTAAGCTGTGTTGAAAGCTGGACATCTGACAACGTAGTAGCGCTATCGTTAGCCCTGTTAAGCACATATAACTTCGTCTCTGACTGATATTTCGGTGTTATGAGAAACTTTGATATTAAGAAACACGCCAGACCAACCAATAAACCTGTAGCTATAATTATAAATATCTTTTCCCATAATATCGACAATATATGTCCAATATCAATTTCAACTTCATCATTCTGAACATTATCTTTACCCATTATCAACTGTCTCCATATCTAATATATATCTCTTTATTATATCGGCTACTCCCGCCTCATCATTAGTAGGTGCTATATAATCTGCATACTTTTTCACCTCTGGATATGCATTTCCCATAACTGCTGATAAACCTGCTATCTTTAACATAGGAATATCATTCATGCCATCACCACAAGCTATAAGTTCATCTTCTGTTATACCAAGTTTATCTAGCAGTTCTTTCAATGAGTTATCCTTGGCAACTCCAAATGGTACGACCTCAAGAAAATAATCCTCCGAATAAAAAGCATCTATCACTCCTGCATACATAGAAAGCAGCGCCTCCTGTACTGGCACAAGTTTTTCATGTTTACCAACCACAAGAAACTTGGCAACAGGATATGTAACATAATCATTAAGATTATCTGTTTTTATTATTGATGTAGAATTACAGAAAGCTTCCTTTATAACATATTCGTCAGTATCACTTTCCGAAACTATCTTTCCATCTGAGTAAGTCAACGCATATACATTATGTTGTCTTGCAAGTCTGCATATATCTTCTATACATTGCTTTGGAAGTTCATGACTGACCATTGTCCTCCCTGTTTTACAGTCGACTATTTCTCCTCCATTATATGCCAATATATATCCACCTTTATCTTTCAGTTTTAATTCATCCGCTATAGGTGTTATTCCAAAAAGTGGTCTTCCTGATGCAAGTATAACTTTCACTCCATTATCTATCGCCATATCAACAGCTTTAATATTCTCTGCTGGCAATTTTTTGTTATGGTCTGTCAATGTTCCATCAAGATCTAGTGCTATTGCTTTGTATTTCATAATCTTCCTCATTTCTGCACATGGTTATATACGTTATCAATTATCTATCATTAGTATTCTTTTCTTACATTGTACGTATTATCGCTATATATAAGCTTTCATATTACTTTCGTCATACTAAAAAACTTTAACATATATACGCAGTAATTACAACTTAATACTGTTAATCAACATCAGTTAATAAAAGCCAGCTGATAAATATCAGTTAATAGGCATCAATCATTAAATATTTATCAATAATCGCCTGTCATTAATTATATTCTAATTAATCCTCATCTGGTCAAATGCTCCAGATATACTAAGCCTGCCATATCCAGATGTCACATTAGGATAATCAATGCTATCCTTACGTACCGCACCTCTGATAAGGTAAGATTTTATTTCGGTATTTCCGATAACTTCGCGGTTCTTATTGGTAACACCCCAGCTTAAGAATAGAGCTGCTGCACCTGCCACATGAGCTGCTGCTACACTTGTTCCCGACATTCTTTTATAGCCTCTTATACCTCCCACACCATACACATCAACCCCTGGTGCAGCTATATCTGGTTTTACCCTGTTATCCGCTGTAAAGCCTCTGCTGCTGTTAATATCACTGCCATCTGTATAATGGTTATATGCTCCTGTTGTTATAACACGTGTGGCACATGATGGTTCAACAAGTGTCGTATCTGCATCTGATTCAAGAAAATATGCTGTTGAATCACTCAGCCACTGTGGCATCATCCATGCATTAAAATATCCCGGAAGATTCGTAAGACTATACACAAGTATTTTCCACACTCCCTCAGCCGGCCTTTCAAACCTCATAAATATAATCTCCTGCCCTGCAACACTCTCTGTTATCTGATAATCAACATATACCCTTGAATTCTCAAGCAGAAATGCATACTCGCTGCTCATGCCTATTCTTGCAGGTATTCTTGGAATAATCTCACCCGTTGGAGATATTATGGATATAGATAAAACATCAAGACTTTTAGCCCATATCTCTGTGACAAAGCCTTTTCCCCTATTTTCAACGTTGATTTCCATTGTCCTGCTATCTGGCACTACTCCTGCATAACCGCTAAAATGTGTCCTGTCAACTGCTTCATTGCCAGCCGGTACAACTACACATGTGTTAGTAAGCTTCGTATAGGCATCTAGTACATCAGAAAGCGGTGTTGCACCTGTTCTTGAACCAGAGCCACTTCCGACTCCCAGATATATAACAAGCGGCTGCCTTCTTTTCTGTGCATAATCCTTTAAGAACTTCGCAGCCAGCATTATATCACTTTCCTCAAAACACAATACATCATTCTTCACATAGAAAAAATCCTTAAGATACTGCTTGGCACTTTTAAGCTTGACACACACTATGTCTGCTTCAGGAGCAGTTCCTGTATAACCATCCACACCTGATGATGCAGCTATTCCCGCCATGAATGTGCCATGTCCATTAATATCTTTACTTGCAACATAATGATACGGGTCTTCACCAGCCGAGTAAGCCCTTAATGCCATGTTAATCTCTGCGGCTTCATATACCCTGCCATAATTAACCATATCTGAATCCTGATATTCAAGTGTCTGGTCCCATATAGCCCGTATCCTTGTATTGCCAGAACCATCCCTGAAATTATTTCTTAAATAGTCAATACCCGTATCTATAATACCAACTATCACTCCCTGTCCTCTTGCATTAAGAAACGGCTGGTTTATTATCTGGATTGCTCCTGCTGCTTCCATACTTGATATATCTGTGCTTAATCCAGTCTGCTCTATGGATATTTCCATGAGTCCATATATCTTTGGAATTGTGTAATATCCAAGCGAACTTATATTTAACTGCCTGTTTTCTGGCAGACTGCTATGTACGATCATCCATTGTTCATCAACCTTTTGCACACATATTTCTGAGTTACTTTCTAATATCTCACTGATTATAGGGATATTGACAACTATATAATCATATATGTTTTCATCATTAATTATATTGCTGCAAACTGACATAGAAAAATAATGCCCTCAAAGAATATCTTTAAGGACATTATATGTATTAAATTATTGTGATATGAATTGTACATCTGATAATAAATGCATTCTGATAATAAACACATTCTGATAATAAGCGCATATAACAAATACATTCTTATATAATAATGCACCGATATAATATCAATTAGCAGCTATTATCATTATCAGTCCTGCTTACCTGGCAGAGCTTCCTGTCCACGCATCATAATAACAGGAACACCTTTATTATTGATGTAATCCTCAGTTATAAGAACTGAACCTATATTATCATCCTTAGGAATCTCATACATTATATCTAACATATATTCTTCTATGATAGAACGTAACGCTCTGGCACCTGTATTCTTTTCCATAGCTTTCTTTGCAATAGCACGAAGAGCACTGTCATCGAATTCAAGCTTAACCTCATCAAGTTCAAGAAGCTTCTGATACTGTTTAAGTATAGCATTCCTTGGCTCCTTCATAATCTTTACAAGCATATCCTCAGTAAGTCCTTCTAAAGAGAATACAATAGGAAGTCTTCCTAAGAATTCCGGTATCATTCCAAATTCTCTTAAGTCTTCAATCTCTACCTTTGATAATATGTTTTTATCATCGTCATATTTATCTTTAAGGTCCGCATTAAAGCCTATAGATGCCTGCTTGTTAAGTCTTTCTTTTATTATATTTTCAAGCTCTGGAAAGGCTCCACCACATATAAATAATATGTTTCTTGTATTAACTGTAACCTGTGGCACCATAGCATTCTTGCTTGTTGCTCCTACTGGAACTTCTATATCGCTTCCCTCAAGCAGCTTAAGCATCCCCTGCTGTACTGACTCACCACTGACATCCCTGCTTCTTGTTTCCTTCTTCTTTGCTATCTTATCTATCTCATCGATAAATATGATACCTCTCTCAGCCTTTTCAACATCATTATCCGCTGCTGCTAAAAGCTTGGATACAACGCTCTCAATATCATCACCTATATATCCTGCCTCGGTAAGTGATGTAGCATCTGTTATGGCTAAAGGTACCTGCAGAAGCTTTGCAAGTGTCTTTACAAGATATGTCTTACCACTACCTGTTGGTCCAATCATAAGCATATTAGACTTTTCTATCTCTATGTCATCCATAGTTCCTGTTGCAACTCTCTTGTAATGATTGTATACAGCAACTGACATCACCTTCTTGGCATAATCCTGACCTATAACATATTCATCTAACATGCGCTTAATCTCATGTGGTGCGGGCAGCTTTTTAAGATCAAGTTTTTCTTCTTTCTTGTCTTCTTTATCGGATTCTTTCTTTTTCTTTACCTTCTGCTTATTGGATATATCGTTTCCCATCATGTTGAAACCACCAAACATCCCCATATTAGGCATGTTTGGGATTCCCTTCATAAGTTCATTATAATCTATATCGTTGTTGTTTATCGCATCAAATGTCTTTTGCATACAATCAGGGCATACATATAATCCACCTGGCATGCTAATCATTTTACCTGCTTTGGATTCTGTTCTGCGGCATATATAGCATACCTTCTCATAATCATCGCTGTTATTGTTAGTATTGTTAGCTGTGCTGTTGTCAGCACCTGTACTACTATTGTTATTCATCTTATTATTGCTGTTATCATTGTTATTATTATATTCCATATTATTCCTCTATTTTCCTATTCTGCACAAGAGTATCCAGACAGCAATAATATTCTGCAATGATTAATACATGTTAATTGAGATATTTTTAATCATCCACATTAATATCAATTATCTTTAATCATTATGAACTTTTCTTACCTAATGTAACCTCTGTGCTCTTTAGTACATATTCACTGCCTTCGAGATGATAGTAATCCACCTTGACTGTTTCACCTGCTGCATAATACTGAAGTGTTGACTGTAAACCGGACATAGTTGTTATTGTCTGATCGTCAAAACCAACGATAATATCATATGCTGAGAGGCCTGCCTTCTCTGCTGCTGATCCAGATGCAACTGTTCGTATCATAATGCCCTGTGGATATCCATACATAGATGCATATGTGCTTGTAATATCTATCGCTGCAACTCCAAGATAACCAACATTATCCGAAGATACCTTCTGTCTTGTCTGTCTGCTCATAAGTGAACTTATAAGGTCTTTTACGTTTGATACTGGTATTGAATATGCCATACCTTCGACACCATCACTTGATGTCTTTGCAAAGTTGATTGCTATTACTTTACCACTTGAGTTAAGAAGTGCTCCACCACTGTTACCAGAATTAATAGCTGCATCTGTCATAATAAGACCTGTAAATGTTACATTATTAACTGTAATTGATCTGTCTAATGCACTTATAATACCTGTTGTAACTGACTGACCTTCTCCAAGTGCGTTACCAATAGCAACAACCTGCTGGCCTACAGTAATTGTATCAGAATCTGCAAGTT
>DJDY01000163.1:9122-9855 GCA_002435585.1 Lachnospira sp. UBA5912 | reverse complement strand
ATATCTGATAATGATACAGCAACTACCGCTATATCCTGGTCTGACTTGGAACCCTTTACAGTTGCACTTACTGATTCATCATCTACAAACACACATTTTAAGTTAGATACATTATCTACAACATGTGCATTAGTCACAATAAGAAGCTCTGTGTCATTCTTACCTACTATAATACCAGTTCCGCTTGTTGAAGCCTCATACTGCTGCTGTCCTCCCCAGTTGAATATAGAAGAAGAACTGCTTGTTACAGATGTCGTACCATTTAGCGCAACCATCGCTGGAAGTGCAGCTGATGCAACGCTCTCTACATTCATTGAGGCTGTTGAAAGATCAGCATCGCCCAAAGCATTAAGCTGGTCTGTTGTTGTTCCCATATTACTTGCTACTGTTGAGATTGTATAGTTCCTGTTATCAGAACCACCAAGATACTTTTTCTCAAGCTTATATGTTCCAAACATAGCCGAACCAGCAACAACACCGAATATAGCTGCTGAAAGAACTATACTTAAAACTTTCTTTGGCCAGGTACCTTTGACTGTGTTACCACCTTTACCAAAGCCCCTATGTTTTTTCTTTTTATTATCTGGCTGTGTTGCATTGCCAAATGCATTGCCAGCATTATTAGTATTATTGGCAGTATATGAATATCTGTAAGTTGACTGTCCATCTGCCTGTGAATTATTTATATTATTGTATGATGTATTCTGGCTGCTTTCATTATTCTGGTTATAAT
>DJDY01000163.1:3247-9082 GCA_002435585.1 Lachnospira sp. UBA5912 | reverse complement strand
TATAACTTCCATTACTCTGGCTATAATTCACAGTACTCTGGTTGTATCCATTACTCGAATTATATCCTGTATTCTGATTATATTCATTACCTGAATTATATCCTGTATTTTCATTATTTCCTGTACTTTGAGAATTATAAGAATTATTATTCTCATAATTGTTATCTTCATTATTATACATATCCAACACTCCTTTTTATTATTTTATGGAAAATGCGGTCACATATATTTTACTCGTATATAAATATAAAATGAACACATCTCGTTGTTGATACGTTTAGTATATTCACGAAATGTGTTCATATTGTGTTTTAGTTGTTAAGAAAATCTGAACTATCTTTCTTATTCTTTAAGTGATTCCTTAAAACTTTCTGCAACTGCCTTAAGTGCTTCCTCCTCATCACTTCCATCTGCGATGAGCGTTATCTCCTCACCACATTTTACGCCTGATGCAAGTATTGATATTACGCTTTTCGCATTAGCTGTTTTTCCATCACCATACTGGAAAGATATATTAGACTTATATTTAATAGCCTCATTGCACATTGCTCCAGCTGGACGAAGATGTATTCCAAGCTGACTTGTTATCATTATTTTTTCACTTACCATAATATCTTCTCCCTGTTTTCATGTTTATTCCCTAAACTTTAAGCTTCTATTATTGCCTTGTAGTTGTCTGCTGTGTCTGGCTGTTATTGTTATTAGCCTTCGTTGTTTCTTCCTGCTTTGCCGTTAATGTAATATTAGTGGAATTACTTCCCGAAACACTACATCCATCTGGAACGCTGATGTTAACAACAACACTATATGTTCCCACACCAAGTCCTGTAGCATCAACACTGCATGTCACACTGGCTGATGTTATACTATCTAATACGGTATTCCTTCCAATCACCACAACATCAATACCTGAACTATCAAGCACAGCATTATAAGCTGATGACAGATTATTAATTGATATGTCATCCGATGCTATATGCACTGTCTTTTTTGATGACTCTGATATCTTTACAGTAACCTGCAGCTTAGAATCAGACACTATTTTAATGCCTGAAGATACATAATCTGTAAGTCTGAATGTATATGTCTTGTCACCACTAAGTCCATCTACTGAAACCGCCGATGAAGGAATCGTTATGTTATCAACCCGAGACAGAGCATCTGCCTGCCCTCCTATGACAACAGATGCCTGACTTAACACAGTATCTGTAACAACGTATCCATCTGCCGGATTACCACTTGTTTTAACAACTATGGGAACTGTTTTAGTTCTTGACATCTCTACAGTTATATCTGCTGTTTTAGATGACATTTCAAGTTCTTCATTATTTATCGTATTGCCATCCGAATCATACATATTAATATCTGACTGTGTTGTAACCGTGCCATTGGCTCCAGACACATCTACTTCACAACCAACCGTTGCTACACTTTCCACTAACGAGGTCGGACCTGTAATCTTAATATATGTTGGCGATGTAGATGTAGACGAAACTGCATATCCCGATGAAGGATTTCCTACTGTGCTTACATTAACTGCATAAGTCTTAGTATCCCTGTTTTCAATGCTAAGCTTAAGTGCCGATGTCCTTGGAACAGCCTCCACATTATTAAGCACCTGGCCATCCTTTACAACCTGAACCTGTATATCCACATAATCTGTAAATGCTGTAACCTTACTTAAATCTGCAGTAGCGACTATGTCGCTCGTCTTAAGATCTGTTACAACACTCTTAGGACCACTGACAGTAACTGATATCTTACCTCCATCTACCACATCAAACGTGTAATCCTTATCAGTAAGACTCTGTGTATTGGTTAGCTGCACTGTTATATTACTGAAGGTATAGCTTGTGTTAGGGTCATATATATTAACAATAACTGTCCATAGTATAACAGCAAATACAGCAGATACGATTTTCAGGCTGAGATTATTAAATATCTTCTCTTTCATGCTTCAACCTGCCCCTCCATATCTTAAATGACTTAACATCTATAGTTCTTCTCCTGATATACTCAAGCTTATTCTTAAGTGAATCAGCATCTATATCATGTATAAGCTCTCCACCAAATGCAACCGAAACCTTACCGGTTTCTTCTGAAACTATTATTGTGAGACTATCTGTAGCTTCACTTATACCAACACCTGCCCTGTGTCTTGATCCAAGTGCCTTACTAAGATTGACATTATCAGTAAGTGGAAGATAACATGTTGCCGCAACAACCCTGTTTCCTCTTATGATAACAGCTCCATCATGAAGTGGTGTGTTATGTTCAAATATGTTAATAAGCAACTGGCTTGTCACAATACCATCTATCGGTATACCAGTCTTGACATACTCCTCAAGAATGATATCCTGCTCAATAACTATAAGAGCACCAGTCTTAACAGCCCCCATCTTATAACATGCATCAACTATCTCATCTGCTGTCTTTACGCTGAAACGTTCATCTTTATCGCTGTTATCACCAAAATTAAAGAATCTTAACATAAAACGTTTTCGTCCCAGCTGCTCAAGCGCACGCCTTAGCTCTGGCTGGAATATAATAACAAGTGCTATAATACCAACACTTATGGTTTTCCCAGCTATCCACAGAATTGTCTTAAGATTAAGCAGGTAAGCAACAACTGCGAAAAGTGCGACAACTATAATACCTTTCAGAAGTGCCCATGCCTTAGTGTTCATAATCCACAATAATATGTTATAAAGAACAACTGCAATGATAATTATTTCTATAACGTCTGTCCATGTTATCCTTGGAATGTATAATTTGGATAAGTAATTCTGTAACAGATTACCTGATGTTGCCACGCTCTCACCCCTTTTATATGTTCTTGAATCTATATATATCTATTCTATATCAGATATTTAACCAATTCTTAATTTCATATGAATCATTATTACTTGTCGAAGAATATCATATCATCATCTTCTTGTGTTGCGGCTGTCGTTGACTTAGCCTGTCTGACATCACTTATATCAGATGCCTTCTTTGTCTTTCTTGCATTAATCTGTTTTACTCTTACATCTTCTCCCGCAACGTTTATCTTAGGTACTGCTTTTACATAGTAATAGTATTCGTCATCTTCATACTGTACATACTCTGTTCTTCTGAAATCAACTGCAAAGAATAATATGTTACACACATATCCAGCCAATGCACCTAATATAACACCAAGAACTATTAATACAATATTAAGTCCTGTCTTTAAAAGAAGCTCACCTAATATGGCAACCACGAACTGCAGTACACTTCCGACTGCAATAGCATACCCCCATGCATAATCAATCTTAAGTCTTCTTATGATGTATACAATAATAATCGTTAATGCCAATGCTGCCATAACAAGAACCATCTGCTTATTTTTAATAAGACTTTCTATAAGATATGACACCTGAAGCATGCTTTCAGTGATTGACTTGTTAGATACTGCTGATTCATACACACTTGCCGTGTTTATTATATAATAAATAATAACACCAAACGACACTGGTATAACCGACAATACTGATGAACACAATCCAACTGCAACTGGCAATATAAAAGGCATCTTAATCCAGCACATAAATACTGTTAATATCAGAAGATATCCAGACTTAGGTGTGAATCTGAAATATAAAAGGTACATAAGAAGAACCACACATAATGCAATAAGTGCGAACTCTACTGATATAGCATATAAATGTGCTATCATAAATACCGATAACATAACAATAGTAAAACCAACCGGCAAAAACGCACATACAACCGATATAAGCACGGCAATAACCGGATTGTTCAGCTTCTCCATATATCCAATACTTGCATTAAGTATGATGAAAGAGATTAACGCCACCAGAAACTTTAATACTGGGACAAGATATGTATCATACTTATTATAAAACCGTTTAAACTTTTCTTTAAATTCTAATAAAACCGCCATCACTTCCTCCAGGACTATCTTTTTTTCTTCTGGCCATTATAGAATCTTTCAAGCTTATTAAGTCTTGAAAAATATCTTTTAAGCCCTTTTCTTGAATTCTCATACTGGTAATTATACACAAATCCTGCTATAACAGAAAATATAACTAACATGATTATGTAATATATTGCCACCTGCCTGCCAAAAGCCAGATAATCCATAGAATTAATATTCTCTACAAGGCCTTCTGCGTTACATAACACATACATAATAGCAACTATTGCAAATGCAATCGTCGTTGTAATCAGTGTTTTTAATATTCCAAATGCTATATAATCGCCCTTAAAATATCTTGCAGTCCTTAACATGCGCCTGCCTTCATTTTTCTCGTATATAGCCATCTTGGTCATCATTTTAACTTTATTCTCATTAAGCAAAACCTTCACCTCATTATAATCTACATAAGTTTTAGATAAATATATCATATTTTATCTTAATTGTATATTACTATTTGAGAATGTCCACCTCTTGATGCTGTAACTATCCTTACCTTTCTTCCTTCAACCGTGAATGTTCTGTCACTTGTAGCTGATACATAATTATTCCATACCTGGTCATAACTATCTGGAAGAAGTTCCTCTAAAACACCTTTGATTCTTGTATCAAATCCACCATTTCTCTGTTTAATGTATATTATTGAAACATTTGGCTGTGTAATTATCTCTCCATAATAGGTTCCATTTTCCGTGTATACATAAACATTAGAATATTCCTGTGTGAATCCCTGTCCTCCTAACACATCTCCTATATCGCTGCTTGTTTTACCATCACTGCTTCCGCCACCTGATGCGCTGCCTGAATCACTGCTATTATTACCTGAATCATTTCCTGTACTGCCAGAATCTGAATCATCACCTGCATATGGATTACTTCCGTTATCGTTTCCACCATATCCTAAAGAACCACTATTTCCGGAATTACCTCCTGGATTATTATAAGAAGCACCTGGATAAGTATTATTATTTTCTGAACCATTATCCTGATAATTATCTGTGCCACTATTACTTCCAGAAGCTGTGCTATATCTGCCTGATGTTGATGATGAACTGCCACTGCCTGATGTTGACTGGCTGCTCTTAGTCAGGCTTCCATTACCAGTATATATTATATATCCATTCTTAGAACCTGCTGTAACACTTGATATTCCCTCTATGGCAACTGCATCTGATACATCTCCTACTGTAGCTGTAAGAGCTGCCGTACCGGTTCCTTTTACAGTTACAAGTCCATCCTGCCCAACAGTCATAACATCCTGATTACTGCTTGACCATACGAGCGCTTTATCTGTGTCAGCTGGCTCAACTATGGCTGATGCCATAAATGTAGTTCCAACCGGTATAGCCGTATCATCCATAAGTATCTCAACTGTTGTTATTTCTTTAGGTCCATTATCTGTATCTACCGAAATATCCTGCGGTCTTAAGTTCTTCTGTGTAAGTGTCATCCCAACTGTATTTTCTTTGTTTTTATTCTTAGCTGATATAACACTTCCAGCTATTGCAGCTATAATAAGAACTGCTGCTGCCACACCTGCTATAATCAGAATCTGTGGTTTTATCTTATTATTCTTTTTATCACTCATATTATTATCCTTTTTCTATAATACTACTATGTTTTTTATATTTTCACTTATTTATTGGTAAACCTATGATAGTAAGTATAACATATTTTCAATTGAATTGAATGAATTTTTATAAAAATACAGTAAATAACCAAAAATCAGGGGCAAATGCCTTTATAATGCCTTTTACCCCTGTAATCATTATCCTCTTAGAATTTTGCCTGCTATACAATTAACAAAATATATAAGAATATATATTGTAACTATTGTCGCACCAACAGGAGTTGATGCGAATATTGATATAATAATG
>DJDY01000163.1:0-3196 GCA_002435585.1 Lachnospira sp. UBA5912 | reverse complement strand
CATTGATATAATAATGCCTGCAACCGCACCAAGTACTGAAAGTATTGCTGCGTATATTATAACCGACTTAAAGCTGCTCATAATACGCATGGCTGACAATGCCGGAAATACAAGAAGTGCTGTTATAAGTAAGGAACCAACAAGATTCATGGCAAGAACAATAATAACTGCCGTTATAACTGCTGTCACCAGATTATATAGCCCTGTGTTTTTGCCCATGGAACGTGTGAAATTCTCATCAAATGTAACTGAAAATATCCTGTTATAAAATATAACAAAAAATGCCACAACTATTATAGAAGCCACTATACACATAACAACTTCTGAGCCTGTAAGTGTAAGTATGGAGGTAGAACCAAAAAGAGTTGAGCACACATCTCCTGATACATTGGATGATACTGAAAACACATTAAGTATAAGATATCCAACTGCCATTGCACCTACTGACAGCATAGCTATAGCTGAATCACCTTTAATCTGTGTATTGTTTCCTGTTCTTAGTAAAAGTACAGCACATATGATAGTAACTGGCATAATAAACAGATTGACATCCGCAATCTTAAGGACAGTTGCTATTGCGAGCGCACCAAATGCCACATGGGATAATCCATCACCTATAAATGAAAATCTCTTAAGCACAAGTGTAACCCCAAGAAGCGAAGAACACAGGGAAATAAGTACGCCAACTATAAGTGCATATCTTACAAATGGATATGACATATAAAACTGAAATTCCTGAATAAAATCTGACATTACTTATCATCTCCTTTAATCTTTCCTAAAACATCTGCCTTGTCACTGTTTAAGAACTCTTTCTTAGTTCCATAAAAACTGTCTTCACTGTCTATATATAAAATATGTGTGGCATACGATACTGCATGAAGATCATGTGAAACCATAATTACAGTTATACCCTTATCATTAAGCTGTTTTAAAAGTTCATAAAAATCTGCTGTCACCTTAGGATCAAGTCCTGTAACCGGCTCATCTAAAAGTATAACCTTGGATGTAGCACATAATGCCCTTGCAAGAAGAACTCTCTGCTGCTGTCCACCTGAAAGGTTACGGTAACACTTCTTCTTAAGCTCCCATATATCAAGCTCCTCCATCTTCTGTCTGGCAAGTTCTTTTTCTTTCTTACCATAGAATGGACGAAATCCACTTGTCGCAAGAGTTCCAGAAAGTACTACCTCCCATACTGTTGCAGGAAAATCCTTCTGCACAACTGTCTGTTGTGGAAGATACCCTATCTCATATGCCTTAAGACCATCTGAATATATGATATCTCCTGAAACCTTATCTATAAGACCAAGTATTGTCTTTATAAGAGTACTCTTACCTGCACCATTTTCTCCCAATACACACAGATAATCGCCCTTTCCCACTTTAAAATTAAGATTCTCTACTACTGCCTTTCCCTCGTAACCTAAAGCAAGGTTGCTGCATTCAATATATGACATACTGGTGTCACCCCTTTCTTTATTTGATGTCTTATAATTCAAAACACACTTACTTATCAGTTATGATAATGCCTGCTTTAACACTGTAAGATTCTTAAGCATTATATTAATGTAGTTATAATCCTCTAATTCTGAGGTCTTAACAGACTGCATGGAATCCATCTTAAGTATCTCCTGATTCTTATCCTGTGTGTTATCTTTTATAGTGTTAGCAAGCCTTTCATCTGAGCCGTCTATTGTAAGAATTACCCTGGTTCCTATCTCATCGACCTTACTGGCAAGAAATGTTACCGTTTTAAAGCTTGCCTCTGTTTCTGCACTACAGCCTGCAAATGCAGCATAATAATCAAGATTATAATCATCAACCAGATATCTGAATGGGAAACGGTCACCAAAAACAACTGTCTTAAGCCTTGATGAACTTATAACAGTTTCATATTCCTTATCCAGGTCTGAGAGCTGCTTTATGTATGTATCTGCATTACTCTGATATTCATCCGCATTATCAGAATCAAGTTCTTTTATAACATCTGCAATCTTCTGTGTCAAAACCTCTGCATTCTTAACAGATAGCCATATATGTTCATCATACTCTATATCATCCGGATCACTGTGCTCCAAGTGGCTGTCCTCAGAGGCTGTATGACTGTGTCCATGCTCATCCTCCTGCATACCTTCAACAACTTCTTCCTCTTTAGTCCTGTCGCCAAGAAGTTCCATCATATTAACCTTTTTCATATTCTTATTGACTGTTTCACGCACTGCATCTAACACCCATGCATCAGACGAACCGCCGACATATACGAACACATCAGCTGAAGATATCTTTGCCATATCTTTAGCTGATGGCTGATAGCTGTGAAGGTCTACGCCACCATCCACAAGTAATGTAAGATTAAACTTATCTGATTCTTCTCCGATAATGTTCTGTATCCAGTTATACTGCGGATATGTTGTACATACTATATTCATCTTTCCATTATTCTGCACATTCCCAGAACAGCCTGTGAAAGCAAATAAAGCTGTACAAAGTACTGCACATAATATCAATGATTTTACCTTTATCGCCAATAATCTATTCTTTGATAAGTTTTTCCCTGATAATCTTTTCCTTGAAAATATCATATAAAATCCTTTCATATCATACTAACTAATTGACCTTATTTTCTGCCTTTTTGCAATCAGCACATAATCCACAAAGTGTTGAACCATTACATTCAAGTGTGAATCCGTACTGTTTCATAAGAAGTTCTCTTATATCATTCATAAAATCACAGTCAAGATGCATAATCTTACCACATTTCCGGCACTGCATGTGCAGATGCTCATCACAGTTGTGATGTTCATCTGATATTCTATAGTAATAATTACCACTGTTTGCCGTCTTAAAACGGACAAGTATGTTATGCTCCATCATCCTGTCAAGTGTCCTGTATACAGTTGACTGGTTTACATCTATATTATTACTCTCAAGATAATGATAAACATCAGAAGCACTGAAACTCTTCTGCTTCTGCAGCTTAAGATATTGCTGTATCTCCTGTGTTATCTTTGTATTGTAGCTTTTTTGCATGGTATGTCCTTTCATAACGCTTTACCAATTTGCAAATCGTTTGCATTTTGCATATTAACATCATTATCGTTGTGTGTCAATATATTTTTATAATCATTATTAAATCTGCGATCTTTCTCCTCTACGATATTGTTATATTGTTTGTATTATCACAATATTTATA
>DJDY01000030.1 GCA_002435585.1 Lachnospira sp. UBA5912 | reverse complement strand
GAGAACCAAAAAAGATTTTCCACCGGGGTATGCTTGCATACATCGGTGGAAAATCTTTTTTGGTTCTCTTGACACTGGACAAGCTGGGCGTTGGTTGGAATGATAATATAATACCACCGTCACATTTTTGAATTATGTGACGGTGGTATTGTACTCGTTACTCGCGCAAGCTATTGAGGGGAATTGGACCCCCGACCTCTTCATTACCAATGAAGTGCTCTGCCACTGAGCTACAATAGCATAATCGCTGTTTTAATAACAGCAATTCTATTTATAACATTTTTATGATGATTTATCAAGTATTATTTTGGTGAATTGTTTTTCCTATTTTCGTTCTGGCACGCTGGATGGCGTTGTCTATTGATTTAGGCGAACGATTTAGTTCTTTTGCTATTTTTACATAGTCTTTTCCACTCATAAGCATCTTTATAACACGTTTTTCTAACGGGCTTAGTGTCTCCAGTGCTTTTTGTTCAAGATTCCCTGTGTACTCTCTATCTATATATAGCAGTTCAGGATTCTGTTCATATATCCCCGTTAATGTATCCACAAGCTTCATATCTGCATTATCATCAGTGCTGTTGACAGGCTCATCTAAAGATACATAACCATTCAGAGGAGCATTTTTCTTAGCATTAGAGGCTTTGACAGCATTCATTATCTGACCATTGATACAAAGGGATGCAAATGTAAAAAAAGAAGCATCCTTATCCATATCATAAGTCGTAACCGCTTTATATAAACCTATCATACCTTCCTGTATAAGGTCATCCTTTTCTCCACCCACTATATACATAGCATGTGCTTTCTTTCTTACAAGGTTCTTATATCTTTCCATAATTGCATCTACAGCTCTCTCATCGCCATTGCGATACATGCTTACAAGTTCTTCATCACTGTATAACTCATAATGTTCCATAGACACCAGCACCTCATTTTTACATACTTCTCTGTCTTACTATCTCAAACGCCATGACACCTGCTGCAACAGATGCGTTAAGTGAATCGATGTCGCCTTTCATGGGAATAGATGCAACAAAATCACACTTTTCCTTTACAAGCCTGCTTACACCATTTCCTTCATTACCTATGACAAGTCCTATAGGTCCTTTAAGGTTAAGGTTATACATAGTTTCGCCGCCCATATCAGCACACACGAACCACAAGCCCTCTTTCTTAAGAGACTCTATAGTAGAAGCTATGTTAGTAACCTTGGCTACTGGTGTATAGTTTATGGCCCCTGCAGAGGTTTTGGCAACCGTTGCTGTAAGTCCCACTGCTCTTCTTTTAGGTATAATAACACCATGTGCTCCTGCAAGATTGGCTGTTCTTATAATTGCACCAAGATTATGAGGATCTTCTATCTCATCAAGTATGAATATAAAAGGGTCTTCTCCCTTGTTTCTTGCTGCTTCTAATATATCTTCAACCTCCGCATATTCGTATGCAGCACCTATAGCTACAACCCCCTGATGATGTCCAGTGTTAGCAAGCCTGTCAAGTCTTTCTTTTTCAACGTAATTAATTATAGTTGAAGTCTTTTTGGCCTCTCTTACTATGCTCTTAATCGGACCATCCTGACATCCATCAAGTATATATAGCTTATCTATTGTTTTTCCAGAACGAAATGCCTCTAAAACGGCATTACGTCCTTCAAATGTTAATTCTTTATATCGCATTATATCTAACTCCCATTTCTTCTTTGCAGGCCAGGTCATCTTATTCTGCTTCTGCCGCACATTATATGTCATACAGCAGATACCATTGCAGCTTATCATACCGGATACCGATATCACTTACCACTTCTTTCACCTTCAAGATAATCCAGCGCATCCTTTATAAGCTCACACATGCGCTCATACCTTCCTGACATATACAGATATCCCATAAGTGCTTCAAAGCCTGTGGCACGCCTGTAATCACTTATAGAAGCATTCTTAGCCGATGTGTATGACTTGGCATTACGCCCTCTCTTGTATACACTTTCCTCTTCTTCTGTAAGCTTATCCTCAAGATAACCTATCATCTTAGACTGCGATTCTGCCTTTACTATGCTGCTTGCAGCCCTGTTCATCTTATTAACCTGCGTATTGCCTTTTGTTACAATCATAGTCTTTACAACAAGATCAAATATGCTATCTCCTATATATGCAAGTACAAGAGGTGAAAGCTGCCTTGGATTCACCTCTTTAAGTCCAAGACTCTTCCATATATCATATGTAAGATTGTCCTGACATATGAATCCTTCCGGCTGTATTATATTATCATCTTTTCTCACATCATCACCTGCCAGACGAGCACTGCTTTTTATGCTCTCTTCCATCTTACACCTTCTCTTGTATCCTCAAGTACTATTCCCTTAGCTGTAAGTTCATCTCTTATCTCATCTGCTCTTGCAAAGTTTCTGTCTTTTCTTGCCTGCTGTCTTTCATTGATAAGTGCCTCTACATCCTCATCAAGAAGTTCTTCTTCCTTAACAACCTTAAGTCCAAGTATATCAGCAAGTTTTACTATACTTTCTTTAAGCTCTGTAATATAAGCCTTTGTATCAGCTTCTGAAGAATTCGAGTTAGCAAGCTTTACAAGCTCAAACAATGCTGATATGGCATCTGCTGTATTAAAATCATCATCCATGGCAGCTTCAAACTTTTTATATATGTCACCGATTGAATCAAGCACTTTACGCTCCTGCTCTGTCACTGGTAACTCAGCTGCAGTTTTTTCAAGATGTGCAAGATTCGTAACAGATGTCACTATTCTGTCAAGACCATTCTTAGCTGATTCCATAAGGTCATGACTGAAGTTGATAGGATTTCTGTAGTGTGCAGACAGCATAAAGAATCTTAATACCTGAAGGTCATACTCCTTCGATATATCCCTTACTGTAAAGAAGTTGCCAAGTGACTTTGACATCTTCTTATTATCTATATTAAGAAATGCATTATGCATCCAGTATTTTGCAAATGGAACACCATTAGCCGCTTCTGACTGGGCTATCTCGTTCTCATGATGTGGAAAGATAAGGTCTTCTCCACCAGCATGAATGTCTATCTCATCTGCAAGATATTTCTTTGCCATGACAGAACACTCTATATGCCAGCCAGGACGTCCCTCACTCCATGGTGATTCCCAGTATGGTTCTCCATCTTTCTTAGGCTTCCATAACACGAAATCAAGTGGGTCTTCTTTCTCATCCTCACCTGAAACCTTAAGCTTATGGGCATCATCTCTATGTCCTGCTTCAAGATCATCTATATTCTTCTTGGAAAGCTTTCCATAACCTTCAAACTTTCTTGTTCTGTAATAAACAGTTCCATTCTTTTCATATGCATACCCCTTATCTACAAGAGTCTGGATCATGCTTATCATTCCATCTATTTCCTGGGTGGCAAGCGGATGTGTTGTAGCTGGCTTTATATTCATGCCTGCCATATCCTTCTTACATTCTTCTATATATCTTTTAGATATTTCTTCGGCTGTCACGCCTTCTTCTATGGCTTTCTTAATAATCTTGTCATCTACATCAGTAAAGTTTGATACATAATTAACATCATATCCCTTATATTCAAGATATCTTCTTACTGTATCAAACACTATCATAGGTCTTGCATTACCAATATGGATAAGATTGTATACAGTTGGTCCGCACACATACATCTTAACCTTTCCCTCTTCTAAAGGCTGGAATTCTTCCTTACGTCTTGAAAGTGTATTATATATTTTCATAATAATCCTCATTTCCGCGCACGTTTTGCACATAACGGGCTTGTGCCAAGTGCGCGTAAGACACAAATCCGGCGTGTAAAAATATATTTTACACTATTGTTATCTATTCATCATCCTCGTCTCTTCTTGATTCATTAACCGTATTTTCTAACTTTGCGAGACGCTTCTTTAACTTCTGGTTCTGTTCCTTAAGATTCTCTATATCGTTCATAACAGGATCTGGAAGGTGTATCTGGTCAAGGTCTGATGCAACTCTTACATTATCCCTTACAACAATCCGTCCAGGAACTCCGACAACGGTAGAATTAGCAGGAACATTTTTAACAACAACTGAACCTGCACCTATCTTACAGTTATCCCCTATTGTAACAGAGCCAAGCACCTTGGCACCTGCGCCTATCATAATATTGTTTCCAAGTGTAGGATGTCTCTTTCCCTGTTCTTTACCAGTTCCACCAAGTGTGACTCCCTGATAAAGTGTAACATTATCACCTATAATAGCTGTTTCACCTATAACCACACCATGTCCGTGATCAATAAACAATCCTTCACCTATAGTAGCTCCTGGATGTATCTCTATACCTGTTTTTCTGGCCGTTCTTTGTGATAATCTTCTTGCCCTGTAAAAATGTCCCTTTTCATACAGCTTATGAGCCTTCCTGTACTTTAACAATGCCCAGAAACTTGGATAAAGAAACACCTCCATCCTGCTTTTTATAGCTGGATCCCTATCCATGATAACAGCCATTTCCTGTTTAATAAAATCTAAATACTTCATATCTGATAACTTCCTAACCATTCCATATGTTCTTAATTCATTATATGATGTAATGATAAAAAAGTCATAAAGCCGTTTATTCCTATATGCTAAGACTTTTAAAACTACATCAATATATGATGCCACGGCAAAAAAGGTCAAAAAACCATTCATAAAAACATGATACGGCTTTTAACCCTGTGTTCTGCCAGACATAATAGTTTATATCTCAGATATGCTGTTGTTCTTTATACTCCTCTTTTTGCAGCACATCCGTTACAAGTGCTGCAACAGTTTGTCATATCAGAATCACCGTATATATAATTAGACACCGAAACAAGACTGCATATTGCCTGTGACGATATACCCTCACCTGTTCCTGTAAATCCTAAACCTTCTTCTGTTGTTGCCTTGACATTCACCTGATTAACATCAAGCTTAAGTGTCTTAGCTATATTTTCACGCATAGTATCTATATATGGGCGCATCTTAGGCTTCTGCGCAATAATAGTCGCATCTATATTCTCTATGATATAATTATTCTCATCAAGAAGCGTACCTACATGTTCTAATAATTTTATGCTTGATATGCCCTTGTATCTTTCATCAGAATCTGGAAAATGCTTTCCTATATCACCAAGTGCTGCTGCTCCAAGAAGAGCATCCATAATCGCATGAAGAAGTACATCTGCATCAGAATGTCCAAGCAGTCCCTTCTCATATGGTATCTCAACACCACCAATGATAAGCTTTCTATTTTCAACCAGCTTGTGAACATCGTAACCAAGTCCAACTCTCATATGATAACCATACCTTTCTATGATATCGTATATTCCCAACTTTGTTCTTATCTTTATAAGTAAAACACATTTTCGTGACATTTACAAGCATATATTAATAAACATAGTTGATTCATATGTTTATCCTAATGCAACATCAAGCATCATCATAATACCAAAGCCAACTGCAAATGCTATAACTCCGATATTGGAATGTTTCCCCTGTGACATCTCCGGTATAAGCTCCTCAACTACAACATACAGCATAGCTCCTGCTGCAAAGCTCAGCAGATATGGCAGTGCCGGTGTTATAATCCCTGCTGCCATGATAGTAACAAACGCTGCTACAGGTTCTACTACCCCTGATAAGAATCCATATAAAAAGGCCTTCCCCCTGCCAAGTCCCTCTGACCTTAGCGGAAGTGATATAATGGCTCCTTCTGGAAAGTTCTGTATAGCTATGCCCAACGCAAGAACAAGTGCAGCCATGGCGGTTATACCTGTATTTTCCGATATATATCCGGCATATACAACGCCTACCGCCATCCCCTCTGGTATGTTATGGATAGTCACAGCTAATACAAGCATTGTTGTCTTCTTCATATGTGTCTTAGGACCTTCTGCTTCTGTACTGTTTATGTGAAGATGTGGAGTTATACAGTCTAATAAAAGCAAAAACAGCATTCCAATCCATAACCCGGCAAGTGCTGGTATGAAAGATAACCTTCCCATAGAAGAAGATTGTTCAATGGATGGTATAAGAAGGCTCCATACAGAAGCCGCAACCATAACGCCAGAAGCAAACCCCATCAGTAATCTCTGCAGTTTATCTCCTATTGCTTTTTTCATAAAAAACACACATGCTGCACCGAGCGTTGTTCCGATCAAAGGTATCAAAATACCATATATAACTTCTATCTTCATATATCCCTCCACTCTGCCATATAATTATTTAACAGTTCTTAATAAGATTCTATATACACTATCCTCTATCATTCTTTTATGCTTTCTTAATATTTCTTTTTTCTTTCTTCGTCAACACAAGATGTCTGATTGCTGCAACCGGATGATGAAATATCATTCTTGGTCCTGCATATCGCATAACCTCTTTTATTTTATTTCTCATATCTGTTTTATAACAATGTACCTTGCAGTTAGAGCAGAATGTCTTAGTCTCCATAAAAGGGCACTTGTTACTTCTCATATTTGCATAATCAGATAATTCCTGACATTCACTGCACATTGCATTCTTTGTGTGATGCCTGCCATGACAATATATCTGTATCATCTTGGTAACCATCTCTTTTTCCTGGCTTCGTTTTCTGCTAATATCTATGTTTTTCATTATCATTACCTATTTCTTTTCTATTTATATCTATGATGTAATGTAGGTGTCAAAAACACAAAATGTTGTTTCAGCTTACTCTTCCATGCTCAACAGAATACATCCTGTCTGCTATTCTCATAGTGGACTCTCTGTGCGACACAAGTACAACTGTCTTATCTTTTCTTTCCTTTGCTATTGATTTAAGAATAACCGCCTCATTAAGACTATCAAGATTACTTGTTGGTTCGTCCAAGAGCACAAGGTCTGCATCATGTAAAAACACTCTCGCAAGACCTATCCTTTGTTTTTCTCCACCAGAAAGTGTATCACCAAGTTCACCAACAGGCGTATCGTATCCATTTGGCAGTGTCATAATAAAATCATGTATTGATGCTTTTTTACACGCATTTTCTATTTCTTCATCTGTCGCATCAAGTTTTGCTATCCTTATATTGTTTCTTATGCTGTCACAGAAAAGATGTGTATCCTGTGTCATATAACTTTCCATATTTCTTAGGTCGGTAGTATTAATATTCCTAATATCCTGCTTTCCTATTCGTATTATTCCACTGTCTGTATCCCAGAATCTCATAAAAAGTTTAAGAAGTGTTGACTTTCCACTTCCACTCTTTCCTATCAGCCCCGTAACTTCACCTTTATGTATGTCTATAGAAAAATCATCAAGTATTTTTTCATCCTCATATGCAAATGTAACATTTTCTGAACTTATACCCATAAATTCAGCTTTCTCTTTTCCTGATACCTCCTTAATAACTGGCTCTTCATCCAATATATCAAGTACTCTGTTTCCTGCAGCAAATGTATTCTGCAATGTGCTTCCCAGTGCCGCAAGTGCAACAGATGGTCCAAATGATGAAAACAAAGCTATGGTAGTAAGCACCACACCATCAAACCCTATGCTGCCATACGTATAAAGAAGTGAACCAACAGCAAGCATAATAACATCAAATATCAAAATACATACATTAGTAACTGCTGTGTTTATGCCTGATTTATATTTCATACGCTTAGCAGTTGATGTAAGTTCATCAGCTCTTTTATTCATGTCATCCAGCCTTTTATCACCTGCACCATACTGTATTATCTGCTGCACGCCTCTTAAACTATCCAGCACAAAACTGCTTAATTCACCTGATTTAGTGCGGTAATCCATACCATCGCTTCCACCTGTCTTAGATGTTACAAATGGAATAATTATCCCAGTAACGATATATGCAATTAACGCAATCAATGCCAACATCCAATGAAATGAACCTATATATGCACACATTATAATTGTATACAATAGTGCGATTGCTATAGGAGAAATCGTATGTGCATAAAACACCTCAAGCAGTTCTATATCTGATGTTATGACTGATATAAGATTGCCCCTGTCCCTGCCTTCAAGCTTGGCTGGACATAACTTTCTCAATGCCATAAACACTTTATCTCTTATTATTGCAAGCAGTCTGAATGCTATAAAATGATTGCATGACTGTTCTGCATATCTGAATCCGGCTCTTATGAGTGCAAAGACTAAAACACATACAAATATAACTCCAACTTTAAGCCCTGTATCATATCCGGCCACATCAAGTATAGCGTATCCACCAAATATAGTTATAAATGTGGCGCACAGATGTCCTGCAAGTCCCATAAGTATCGCTATGATCATGTATCCAGCAAGCGGTTTAACAAGGCCTATAAGTCTTAGCATGACCATTAATCCGCTCCGTTCTTTTATCCCATTTTTCATATAATTCCTCATTTCTATAGCTTTTCATATATTGTGCCTGTCTGTTATTTTCATATATTATGTCCGTTCCGCTTCTTTAACATCTTTATACGAACATATCTATACGCTTTCAAGCGCACACTGCATATCCCACAGCTTTCTATAAACACCATTCTTTTCCTTTAGTTCCTGATGATTACCATGTTCTGCTACACAGCCATTACTAAACACATATATATTATCTGCCTTAACAACATTAGCAAGACGATGAGATATAAGAATAACTGTCTTGTTTCTTGCAAGATTATGAACCTCAGTCATAATATCATCTTCACTTTCAACATCTATATTAGACGTTGCCTCATCAAATATGTAAATATTGTTATCTCTCATAAGTGCTCTTGCAAGTGACAACCTCTGTCTCTGTCCGCCCGACAGATTCGATGCCTGCTCGTTAAGCTTCATATCAAGTCCACCCTGTTCTTTTATGAAATCAGCAAGATTTACTCTTTTTAAAACCTTCCACATCGTATCGTCATCTGCATCTGGTGATGCCATAAGAAGATTATCTCTTACTGTTCCCTTGAATATATAGCTCTGGTGACTTATATATGCTACATTTTCCATAAGTGAGCTTTCACTTATATCAGAAAGCTGCACACCCCCTATAGTTATGTCTCCAACATAATTTTCATTCTTTTTCATAAGAATACCTGCAAATGTAGATTTTCCACATCCACTTTCTCCAACTATTGCTGTAAAACTTCCCATCGGACAATCTATATTAATATTCTTAAGTATCTGCCTTTCTGATTCATATGAAAACTGTACATTTTGGCAGCTTATACTATTATCATCTGGAAACGGCATGCTTCCCTTATCACATTCCTGTATGTCAAGGAAATTAAATATTTTATCGCTTGCTGCCATTCCGTTCATGGCAATATGGAAAAATGAGCCAAGCTGTCTCATAGGTATGAAAAAATCTGCTGATAAAAGTATGATAAGCAGACAGCCCGCCATATCAATATGTCCGCTCTTGAACTGAAGTACTGATATAATAAGTCCAAGAGCAGCTCCTCCATATGCAACGAAATCCATTATTGTTATGGAATTAAGCTGCATAGTAAGAACTTTCATTGTGATTTTTCTGAATTTCTCCGATTCCTCATTCATCTGCCTGTTCTTATATCCATCTGCCTTATATATCTTAAGTGTTGTAAGTCCCTGAAGATTCTCTAAAAATGTATCTCCTAATGCTGTATACTGATCCCAGTACTTAGACAAAAGCTTCTTAGCCCAGGTCTGTACAACTGCTATAGATACAGGTATTAATGGCACACATATAAGAAGGACTACTGCTGATGTCACATTAATAGTGCATACATATATAAAAAGCGTAAGCGGAGCTAACATAGCATAGAAAAACTGTGGAAGATATGCTCCAAAATATGTTTCAAGCTGGTCTACTCCTTCTACCGTTATCTGCACCAACTCTGATGTCTTTATCTTTTCATTGTAAGAGGCACCAAGTCTTAACAGCTTTTCATATATCATATTTCTTAATGTTTTCTTTACCGTTCTTGATGATTCATAACTCATTCTTGACGAGCCGGTATTGCATATAAAACGGACTAAAAAACATATAAAAGATATTCCAACAAGCGATAATATCTGACCTTTTATAGTCTGTGCATCCCTGCTGACCACTAAAGATGCAATAAAAGATGTAATCGCTGTCATAAACACTATATTGGATATCAATGCTATCCACTGAAACGCTACATTTCCCGCTATGTACTTTTTGCTATCAGGTACAACCTGTACCAGACGTTTTTTTATCATATTATTTCTCCATTTCTGCGCACGTTTTTTGCGCATATCGATATTCTGTTTATTATTTTGCATTTTTATTTCAGGTATTTTAATTATCTTGTTATTTGGTTTTATCGCCTACTCCATAACTTCTTAAGTTAAACAATTACCTGAAACATTAACAATGAGTTATATGTAACTATTTAATCGTCTACTGTACTAACACGCGTTAGTTTTGTCAAACCATTTATTAATAATTTATATCATTTATATAAGTTATGTCAAGAGGAGAATAATGTAAAAATTACATGTAAAATTAAAATGTAGAACTGAACGTGAAATTTAAAAAATGGAAAACATGAATAAATCAAAAAGTTGAAACTATGAATAAATCAAAAGCCCCTGTGACTATAGCAGCCACAGGGAAGAAAAATAATACTCATAATGGAATATACCATCATGATGAAAGGAGGGAGAATTCTAATCTTTGTTAACAACTAGAATTCGATATGAAAAATAAAATCTTGTAAAAAGTATTTGTAATGGTAGATATAAAATAACATACTCTTTTTATTTTTTCAAGTGTTTTTATTTATTTTGTCTTATTATCACAACTTGTGTATATAATTTTTGTGCAGTTTGTATATTGTATTGTTTAATTTAATAAAATCAACACTTTTTTGAATTTTTTTGTAAAAAAGTGTTGACAACTAGTGCATTTTAATATTATAATAGCGAAGCAGTTTGCGTGAGACAAAACGTAAACAAAGCGAACGGGATCTTAGCTCAGCTGGGAGAGCATCTGCCTTACAAGCAGAGGGTCACAGGTTCGAGCCCTGT
>DJDY01000014.1:1194-8597 GCA_002435585.1 Lachnospira sp. UBA5912 | reverse complement strand
TAGAATTCATATGTTCCTGTATAATTCCAGTCTACAACACCACCTGATACGTAGAACCACATTCCATCGTACTCTACAAGTGTTGTTGTCCAGTTGATTGTTCCGTCTGATACGAAGAACCATGCACCATTATAGTTTACAAGTCCATAATAGTTCCAGTCGATCATACCACCTGATACATAGAACCACATATCATTATAGTATGTAAGACCTGTATAATCCCAGTCAAGTATACCGCCTGATACATAGAACCATATTCCATTATATTCTGCAAGTCCTGTATAACTCCAGTCAATCATACCGCCTGATACATAAAACCACATTCCATTGTATTCTACAAGTCCTGTGTAATCCCAGTTGATATTACCATTCTGGTAATACCACCAGCCGTATTCGTTGCTAGCAAGTCCTGTATATTCTGTGTTAACCTTACCGTTTTCTACATACCACCAGTTACCTGAACCGCCGGCGCCATAAAACATTCCTGTGTAATTAAAGTTAACCATTCCGTTCTCTACATACCATGTGCCATATTCATTAGATGCAAGACCTGTATAACTCCAGTCGATACCACCATCAAAAACATAGAACCATACATCATTATAGCATACAAGACCCACATACATCTTATCTATCTTACCGCATGAGTAGTAATACCAGTTGCCATCATCTCCCTGACGAAGACCACTTGAGTTATCATCAAGCATTCCTTTTGCTATAAGTTCCTCTCTTGTTGCAGCTACGAATGTAAAACCATTAGCATTAGCATATTCTTCTGCCTTAGAGCCAGATGCACCATATATAGTAAAGCCATCCTTCTTCTGCTCTTTATTTTTATTATAGCTGCCACCCTTTACGCTTTTACCTGTATTAGTAGTACTTGTCTGTACATAACCGAAAGCATAATCACCAATAGTTGTAACACTTTCTGGAATATATATATAATCCATTGATTTGCAATCATAAAAAGCATGATGGCCTATACTCTGAAGACCTTCATTTAATGTTACCTTTGTAAGCTTTGAGTTACTTGCAAACGCATAATATTCAACACTTGTAACACTATCAGATAAAACTACAGTTTCAGATGCACTATTATTATTATATGCATAGCAGCCTATCTTTGTAATGCTGTTACCTACCCTTATGTCCTTTATTGGGCAGCTTGTAAATGCATAATCAGGTATATAAGTTAATCTGTTACTAATAACCACATTGGAAAGTGATGTATCTCCTGCAAAAGCCCAGGCACCTAATGAAACTACTGAATCTGGAATTACTATCTCTTTAAGTGCTGTACAATGTGAAAATGCATTAACAGATATAGTTGTAACTGAATCAGGTATTCTGATTGTCTCTATATTTTTGCATCCATCAAACGCATAATATCCAATAGTTGTTACAGTAGATGGAATACCAACCTCAGTAATTGATGAACAATTATTAAATCCAGCTAATTTTTCAAGTCCTTCTGAAAGATTAACAGTTACAAGTTCACTACAACCCCTAAAAGCATCCCTATCTATAGTTTTTATATTAGCTGGCACATTTATTTCTGTAATAGCAGCATATGAAAAACATCCGTATGGAATTTCTGTAATACCTGAACCTATGAATATTTTTGTAAGTTCCTTACAGTATCCATATGCATAATAGCCAAGTTTAGTTATATTATCAGATATAGTTACTGATTTTAAGCCTGTTGCATAAAATGTATAATCCTTTATTGTTGTTACGGTTTCAGGAATATGTATATCGCTAAGACTACTGCAATACATAAACATTCTATCTCCGATATACTTAAGGCCTTCACCAAGCTTAACATTAACAAGTGCCTTACACTGTCTGAATATACATGTTTCCATGTTCTGTACTGTTCCAGGAATCACTGCCTCAGTCAGGTTAGAACAATATGCAAATGCATATTTTTGTATATCTGTTGTTCCTTCAGGAATATCTATCCCAGTAATACCTGACTTATAAAATGCTGCTCCTGAGATTGTTTTTAATGCACTACCTGTAGCGAATTCTACCTTCTTAAGATTCGTTGTGCCTTCAAATGCACTATACTGAACTCTTGTTACCGTTGAAGGAATAGTAACCTGTGTTATGGCTTCATTCTTGTAGAATGCCTTTTCGTCAACACTAACTACAGTTTTTCCATCTATCTGTGATGGAAGTTCTATAGCTGTATCTGTTCCTTTGTATGAAACAATGCCTATTCCTTCTGTTCCATATACATTGTATACATAAAGGCCATCTTTAGATTCAACATTACTTTCTGTTGGTACTGGTCCTTTTGGTGTATCATTTTTTGAATTGCTACTACCTGCACTAACAATAGCATCTTCAAAAGATACATCGTTTGATATTACTTCATTATCTGTGAGCTCATTAACACTATATGTATCATTACTCTCATTGAAAGCTTCTTTAACAGCTTCCATCGACTTGTCACTATCTGCATCCGCCGCATACACTGTGTAGCCTGATGTTCCTACACACATAACCAGCATAAGCGCAGCAATAATACCAGACACTAACTTTTTCTCAAATCTTGTCATTCGTTGCACTCCTTTACTTCGTCTTCTGATTTAAAATATCCTTCTTTCGTACTCTCGCATCTGTCTGTTGCAATAAGACCTGTCTTTTCACATATCTTTATCTTCTTAATACCATTTGGAACTGTATATTCAAGATTTTCCTGATGTAAGCCTGATATGATATCCTTAAATATATACTGGATAAGCTTACTATCTGCATTGATAACTCCTGTATCATATCCGTTCCATACTGCACACACAAGCTGCGGAGTAACTCCTACAAACCAGTTGTTTTCATAATTGTCTGTAGTTCCCGTTTTTCCTACAACATCAACTCCTTCCACCTCTGCTTTAGTTGCCGTACCTCCTTCACTTACAACACCTTTCATCATTCTATTCATGATATAGGCTGTCTGTGACGAAAATACTCTTTTTTCATTTTGTTTTTTATTATCAATGTAGTAATCTTTGCTATCCTGCTTTATATCACATACAGCATGTGATTCTACATAGACACCACCATTGGCGAATATCTGATAGTAACCTGCCATATCCTTTACTGTTACCCCTGCATTCAGATATCCAAGTCCTATATTAGATAATACTCCATCCGTATTACCTTTATCTATTTCTTTCTTTTCGTAATCAACATTAATTCCAAGCTTATCTGATATATAATCAGCTGCATAGGAAACACCTTCTTTATTCAACACCTTTATTGCTATTGTATTAAGTGACTTAGCAAGACCAGTTGTTACATACGTATCCTCATATGTATATGGAATCACATTTTCAGGCCACATTCTGCTGTTTCCATACTGATCTTTTACCTGCATATATGGTTCATCCATCATCCGGGTATTCCATGATATTGCACCTTTTTCAAGCGCCGGGCCATATACACTTAAAGGCTTAATAACAGAACCAGCATAGGATGCCTTATCTGCGTAATTAATATAATCAAGACCGCCATAACCTGTATCCGTATTACCATAGCTGATACTGATACCGTTACTATTACCATTAGCAGTGCCATTATTATTAGCTGAATTCCTATATGTGGTTTCCTGCGCTTTATCTGTCTTTGAATAAGCTGCGAGTATACAGCCGGATGTATCATTAAGAACTATCGCATAATTACCATTTAATGATTCTTCTTTATCTTTAACAGCATTATCCACCTGATTCTGATATTCTTTATTATAATATGTATCTATAACCATATTATCCTTAATGAGCTTCTGTGCGGCCTGTTCTTCTGATATGTTTTCCTTATCTGCAACTATACTTACAGCTTCTTTCCAGGTTATATCCGCATATGAGCTGTCGTCATCATTGCATTGTATATTAGTATTATTATCAGAGTATGTTACTGTTGCAATAATATCACCTGTAGCCGCCTTTACAAGACATTGTCCTTCTTTGAGTGATTTATAAGGTTTTTCTGTTATTATACCTGCTATTATGATAACACCTGCAAGTACAGCCACTCCCGCACCTGCTAATATTTTTTTATTCTTACGCATATTTCCATATTCCAATCGTTTTCTTTAGCTTCTTTTGGCTACATATTCTTTATTCTGGCTTCATACTGCTCCATGAGCGTATAATAATCTACAGGCATTCCAAATGTTGGTATATCATTTATCTTCCATGCAAGACTGCTTGTCTTATCTGATAACTTCGTAAACTTATCTGGTATGCTTTTTAGCTGTGCATAGCATATCTTTGCACTGTCTGCCTGTGAGTTCTTGATATATATGTCACATGACTGGAAAAGATAATCTGCGAATTCCACATAATAATCATGATTATATGGTGCCAGTTCTATGCATTTTAATTCGTTCAGTATGAAATTCTCAACATCATTGTCAGTAAGATAGTATCTTGCCATGGCATTATAGGCTATATCCACATGCTTGTTCTTATCTATGACTGACTGTGCTACATCCTTTGCTTTATCTATATCCTCTTCTGTCTCCAGATATCTTACCTGTGCCATAGTGTTAAACTTTCCTATAGTGTATGCCCTCTCATAATGTCCCATGTTATAGTTAAACATTGAAATTCCATACACTGCTGTTCCTGCTATGAGCATAACCCCTATGACTACTGCACACACATCTGTCAACATTCCAACCTTCTGCCTTGTAACATTCCTGTAATCAAGGAATAAAAGCATAATGAATAATATTGCTATGAACTGGAAGTTATAGTCAAATATACTATGTATCACTATAGCTATAAGGACTACTTTGTTTCGTAATGAACTTTCCTTCACAACTATTGAGCGGATAATCATTGCAAAAAACATGACTGCTGGGATTATTCCGATGTCAAGCATAAGCTGTAACAGCTCGTTATGGACATTGACAACTGAATATACTCCTGTCTGAATCTCTCCCTGAATGAAGTAATATCCATAATACCCAAGACCGAAGGGATGTCTTAATATGACAGGTATTGCATCCTTATAGTACAGAAGTCTTCCTAACAGTGTGCTTGAGCCAAGCGATATGCTTCTTATTCTTTCAACAACTGGTAAATCTGGTGCGATTATCATAGCTAATCCTAACACCGCTACGATGCAGGCAAGTGCTATTATGATGCCTTTTCTGTATTTTTTCTGTGAAAGCGCTATACCAGCAAAGATTAGTACCGCTATAACAAGAATGCTTCTACATCCTGTGGCTATTATTCCAACAAGATTGACTGCTATATATAGGTATCTTGTTTTATCTGTCTGCCACAAGGCAACTATAGTACATACAAGAAGAAACAGCGCATATGTATTAGGATACTGGAAAGTTCCTGCAAGTCTCCCTGCTACAGTTACATATGGTCTGAATGCACTAAAGCACATCATAATAAGTGTTAAGAATGTTATGGCTGCACCCGTTACTGGTAAAAGTCCTATAAGGTGCTCTCTTGTATTTTCTTTATCACATATGAGAAAGTACATAAGAATAACTGGTAAGAACTTAAAGAAGCCTAATACCGCAAAGCCCTTATCTATGGCATATAAAGATGCCACAAGATACATCATGCAAAAAACTGCTATTGCTATAAAGTTGTAGTCTCTTGTATACACTATCTGTCTGTTTTTAATAACAAAATATATAGCAGTACATAAAAGCACGACCACATATATACATGATATATACTCGAAAAACGTTCCTGTTAAACATATAGATATAAGCATAAGAATATATATATATGTTGTTATTATCTGTTCTTTTCTATCCTTATCCACTTTTCTTCTCCAATCTTTTCTTTAGATATCTTTAGATTTAATTCTATACCATTATAGTATTTCTTGACAATATCTGCTACTCTTTTTATATTTTTATGTTTTAAAATTATATTCATTGTTATAATTTAAAGTTTTTTACATTGTAGTTTCATATAAACGATGTTGGATCAAAAGTCATTTCATACAAGCATGAATAATTTTTGACCTTTTAACCCCCTACACTATATAAATATCATCGTTTATAGAAAAACTGGCATATATATGTAAACATCACATATATATGCCAGCTATATTCATAATTATAAATACATTGGCATGCATGTATAATTATGTTAATTCTAAAATTATAATCTTATTACCAGACTACTACACCACCAGAAACATTAAATGTGTTGCCATAATATTCTACTGTTCCAGTGTAATCCCAGTCTACCATGCCACCTGATACGTAGAACCACATTCCATTATATTCTACAAGTGTAGTTGACCAGTTGATTGTTCCTCCTGTTACAGCAAACCATACTCCGTTGTAATATACAAGACCTGAATAACTCCAGTCTACCATACCACCTGATACATAGAACCACATTCCGTTGTAGTCTACAAGTCCTGTATAACTCCAGTCTAATACACCACCTGATACATAGAACCATGCACCTGCATAGCATGTAAGTCCTGTGTAATTCCAGTTAATAACACCACCTGATACATAGAACCAGTTACCAGCATAATCAGCTATGCCTTCATAACTCCAGTCTATTACACCATTTGATACGTAGAACCACATTCCATTGTAATCTACAAGTCCTGTGTATCCCCAGTTTACTTCACCAGCTTCAACATAGAACCATATACCATTATAATCAACTAAGCCTGTGTACTCTGTATCAACCTTACCATCTTTATAATTCTTCCATACGCCATTTTCATCCTGGGCAAGTCCGTTTAAAGACTTATCTGGTTCCTTTGGCACTGCCCATGTGTCATATGCTGTGTAGTTGTATGTAAGAGTTGCATTCTTATAAGCCTTATTATTATTACCGCTAAAATCAATAGTAACATAATTCTTATAATCATTCTCTGAACCTGAATAATATACATTCTTTAAACCTGTGCAGCCATCGAATGTATCACCATTCATTTTAGTTCTCTTAGGAATAGCTATCTTTTCTAATGCTGTTGCATTAAGGAATGCATCTGTTGCTATAGTTACATCATAGTTATCCTTCTTAATCTTAACCCACTGTAAAGATGTATCTTCCTGGAAAGCCCTTCCATATATGTTCGTTACTCTATTAGAAAGATCCGCATATGCAAGCTTCTTACAATTACCAAATGTATTGTATCCTATTGATATTCCAGCATTGCCATCTGCTATAACAACACCAAATATATCTGTATTATCAAATGCACCTTCTCCGTATTGTAATCCAATCTCAGTTACTGTCGATGGAATATTAATAACACCACCTAAAGAAGTACAATTAGTGAAAGCTCCTTGACCTATGCTTGTAAGACCTTCGTTGAGCTCAAGCTTTTCAAGACTTGCACAATCTTTAAAAGCATAGCTTCCTAATGATGTTGTCTTTGATGGCAGCTTTACTTCC
>DJDY01000014.1:0-1141 GCA_002435585.1 Lachnospira sp. UBA5912 | reverse complement strand
TAAAATGCTGAACCGCCTATAGTTAAATTAGCCACTACTTCTTTAAATTCAACACTTGCCAAATTAGTATCGTTTTCAAATGCGTTAGCATCTATATCTTGAACTCTGTTTGGTAATGATACTCTCTCAAGCAGCTTGCAATCCTTAAATGTATTATCATAAATACTTATTAATGTACCTGTCTTACTATCCTTAAACTCGATTGAAGTTAATGAAGTTCCTTCAAATGCACCATTATTATAACGGCTACCTATAGTTTCTACTGTTGATGGTATAACTAACTTACCACCAAGATTATTACAACTCATAAAAGCTCCTGATCCTATAGTCTTTAATCCATCATTAAGTGTTATGCCAGTTAATTCAACATCATTATTAAATGCCCCCGCTCCTATCTTAATAGTGTTTTTAGGAAATATAACATTCTTTACTGATGTGTTTCTAAATGAATTATCATCAACAGTTAATTCATAAGCTCCATCTTTAAATGTTACTTTTTCAAGGCTGTTATCACCATCAAATGTATATGGACTTATAATTGAAATATTGGATGGTAAACTAACTTCTGTTAATGCTTTGCAATTAGAAAACGAACATCTGCCAATTGTGAGTTTATCATTACCATCTTTAAATACAACTTTAGATATAGATGTTCCACTGAATGCTCCCCCGTTATTACTCCAATTATAATCAAGTAATGTTAAAGTTGATGGTAAAGTTACTGTACCAGTAAGATTGACACAACCTGAAAATGCAGCTGCTCCAATTTCCTTAAGACCTTCACTAAATGTTACACTCTTGATATTAACATTATCTTTAAATGCTGAATCTTTTATTTCTGTTACGGTATAGCCATCAATCTTATCTGGAATAAACAAGTGAATATCGCTATTAGCTGCTGCACTATCTGTTAATCCAGTAATAATTACTTCTGGTTTGTTGTATACCTTCTCGTACTTAAACTGACCATAAGTAGCGCTCTCTGATGCCCCTACCATCTCATAATCTGAAACAATGCCATACTGTGGCTGTTCTGCTGGTTCCTGTGCTGCCGATACTGCTGTTACTGACATTAAAGCCATTGCAACCGACATAGGAACAATAAAACTCTTTCTCATAAGCATTTCTCCATAAATTAAAA
>DJDY01000039.1 GCA_002435585.1 Lachnospira sp. UBA5912 | reverse complement strand
GTCCCGTATCGAACGGTAGCGGCGTTGCCACTACTTATATGAAAAGTCTTAGAAATATCCAAGTGAAGCTTCTGGCATCGCCTATGTATGTGCGCCTGTCTTTCTCATATATGATGTCGTCCGTATGTTAACCGAATGTGTGCTAAACAACAATATACTCCATCAACGCATCCACAACTCCCCCATCAAGCCGCATAGCCATAAGATCTGATAATATCACGTTCATATCTGCGCCCTGAGTGAACATGTTATATATAGTCTTCTTATCATTATTACTCATCTGTGCATACAATAAAAAGTCATATATTCTATCCTTAATCCTGCTACCATCATATGTAAGCGCTCCCTTTTCTTTTGCTGAAGCCAGTTTAAGCTGCAGATTATTGTATGTGCTTTTACACTCTCCACTGCTGCCAATTACAACCGTCCATGTGTTAGTCTTTTTATCATAATAATTATTTACCACATTAGATGAACCATCTGCGTTTTCTGATACAAAATCAATATTATCATTAAAACCTCTGAATATGAATCTATATGACCGGTTATCTGGTATCACCGATGTGTCACCACTTACATTAACACTTACAACTGCGTATGAATCATGCCACTCCATTGCAAACTCTGTCATTGCATACTCACCCTGCTCATATCCGAAGCCATCTCCTGTATCTTCGTACATAACAAATGTATTCGAAGCTCCCGGACATATTATTACATCTATTATTGGAGGATTGCTAATATCATTGCATCTTCCTTTTCTTACATGCTCATTTTCTGACATTTCAGATGGATCATAGTGTTGAACTGTATTATCTTTATTCGTTATGTAATCATATTCCGGCACTTCTGATGAAACATCGTAGTCAGCTGTGTTACCGCTATTTCCTGCGTAATTAAGTTCTGATGCCATAGGGATTATGGCGCCAGGCTTTCCAAGAACCGGAATACTGTGCAGATTCCTGCACAATATGGCATTTTTGCCTTTATCACCGCCATTGTATACATCACCTGTAAATATATCTGTCCACATTCCAGCTGGAATAAAGTATTTTTCAGAGCTTCTCTGTGAAGCATGATTAACCGGCGTTGTTACAGGACACACCAGCAGTTCACTTCCAAGAAAATATTGATTTCTACTGTTATACGCCTTTTCCTCAAAAGGATAATAATAATATGTTGGAATTATTACCGGTACAAGTTCGTTATGACACCTGTAATTAAGTGTATACATATATGGTATAAGTCCGTGTCTGAATCTTAAAGCAGCTTCCATATCACTGCAGTACGGTTCTGGATAATTCCATGGTTCTTTTCCACAGAACGGATTGGAACTGCTGTGCAATCTGTTTATTGGTGAAAACACACCAAACTGATACCACCTTAATGCAAGTTCATTATCCTTATAGCCACTCATATGCCCACCTATGTCATGACTCCACCATGTATACCCGACATTGGATGCTGTCGCTGTAAAATATGGCTGGAATGCAAGTGACTTCCATGTAACTATAGTATCACCTGAAAAACCTATAGGATATCTGTGACTCCCAAGTCCACTATAACGCGATAATATAAGTCCTCTTTTTCCCTGCTTTTCCATATCCTTGAAATGATAATAATTAAGCAGCCACAATGGGTCAAGATTAACTCCGCTTACCCCGCAGTGAGCACCCTGCTGCCAGTCAAGCCACCAGAAATCAACGCCTGACTTCTCATGTGGATGATGAACAAACTTAAAATACGCTTCAATAAATTCTTTATTAGTCATATCGAATTCTATAGTTTTGCCACTTTCCGGATTAACACCCATAAACTGTGCAACTTCTTTATACATTTTCTCAAAGCTTCGGATTCCTGATGCCGGATGTACATTAAGAGTTACGCGATACCCATGATTATGAAGCCATGATAAGAATCTGTCTGGATCCGGGAACAGCTTGTTATTCCATGTATATCCCGTCCAGCCACCTCCTGACTCCATAGGCACATCAACTATATGCCAGTCCATATCCATTACCGCAACTGAAAATGGTATATTTCTTCTCTCAAACTCATTTAAAAGCTTTCTATAGCTTTCTTCATCATACTTCCAGTATCTGCTCCACCAGTTTCCAAGTGCATATCTTGGAAGCATGGGAATAGCTCCTGACAGCTTATAGAAATCCCTAAGGCACTTAAAATAATCCCTGCCATATGCAAGATAATATACATCTATTTCTTTATTCTTTCTTACAACCGGAGTACCATCTTTATCAAACAGGAACGAATCACTGTCATCAAAAAATGTTCTTCCGCTCTTATCCATAAGACCATATTCAAGTTCAACTTCACCATCTGCACGATCAAGAGTTCTCATAGTTCCCTTAAGATTATGTTCTCTTGGCGGAAAACTATACGTTGTCGTTCCGTAGTACCATCTTCCTCCATAATTGGTGAAATCATATTTGACATCTATGAAAAGGCCGCCCTCGCTGAACTTTTTCTTATCATAAACCATATGAAATGCCTTCGTATCTATCTCAAGCTTATCACCACTTTCGCATACAGTATAATCTGGGACAGGAAAATCTCTGTTAAGAACCGTCTGTGTTGGTTCATCCGTAAATACTCCGTTCTCAGAATACTCCATTCTCATCATATATGGTGTCAGGATTGAAAAACGATACTTATCACCCTGTACTACACTTGCCGGATTACAATAACTATTTGCCATAATCTGCCTCATTTCCGCGCATTCCCGCTATTTTTTCTTGCTTCCACTTTCCTTTTATGCTCTTCCATTCTCTTTCGTCTTCTGTGCTCACGTTCTTTTATCTGCTTGTCTATAACCTTGTTTACTCCATCCTCGTCGGTATGCTTTAATATCCTTACATCATAATATTGTCCGTTATCACTCTGCTTTACTTTCATTCTTCCTTTGAATAATCCATGCTCTTCACATACAAATACAGCATAATAATTCTTTGATGATGTAGAAAACCACTTGATTCTTCTTTTCATAGGACTTTTACATATATAACATTTGCATGACCTTGCCGTTCTGTCCTCTGCTGCCTTATCCCTTGTCTTGAAACCTTTCGATATATATTTTTCATAAGTGCCGAAATTCATATATATCTCTTCTTTTCTTGAAGCCGGTATTCTGTAATTATCTATGCTTTCATATATGCTTACACTGCCAAAATCCATATTTGAGAATATCCTTGCCGTGTAAACAGCATCATTAATTGCGGAATGATACTCTGCATCTTCATTAAAACCTAACTCCTCAATAGCTGTCTTAAGACTTCTTCTCGTCTTTCCATCTGAATATAGCTTGCTGTATAACTTCTGTAAGTCATAATATGTAAATGGAAATGGAAAATTATTCTCCACCCCGAAATATTTCATATTTCTCTGGAACTCCGTAAGATCTGAGCCACCCCATGTTATAAACTTGTAATCATCTCCACACCATGCAAGAAACTCACTGGCCGCACTCTTAAAATCCTGTCCTGATTCAAGTTCATCTTCTGTAAGCCCAAGCATTTCCGATACTTTTCCATGAAGCTTTGTATACACTACTGGTTTTATTATACGTTCCCACTGTCCTGTTATTTTTTTATTCTCATCAAGTCTGACTGCGCCTATCTGTATAATCTCAAATGGCAGCCCCTCCACTGTATATTCCTTACCTCTGTAGCTCTGATTCCACTCAAGATCCAACACTATATAATCCATGATATATCTCCATCTGTTTATTTATTCTGTAACCATATTTCCATATTTATACATTCTGAATTCTATTATTGTCTATCCTATAACCAGACATACACGTTCTGCATTCTATATCCGTTCTTTCTCCTACTTATGTTTATGAAGCCTGGCATATATTCATAGTTCGCTCTATTATGTTATCCACATATATTTTCTGCATATGTAGTATTATCAACAACTATAAAATACTTTATCACATTTCTGTTAATTAATCACCTATATATTACTATGTTTCCTGGTATTACTTACAATAATTGGAGACATACTGTTATGTCTTTATTTAACCCATATAATGTGATATTTCTATGCATACACCGCACTAATGCATCTGTTTATGTGTCCCAAGTAAAAAAGTCTTTTTCTGCAAGCAGAAACAACTTTTTATACTTTTGACACTTACATCATATAATTATATTATTGTCATCATATCAATGAGATATTTTACTCTAAAGTGAGATAAAACTATAATTTTCTTAAAGATAAACTATGTTTAAACAATAAGGAGATGATTTTATGTCATTAGTACTTCCAAGAGAAGAAGAAGTTGAAAATATTTTTTCAAGAATTCTTTCTTCTGATAAATCATGTGAAAGATTGCTCGAAACTTTCTACAATCATATGTGTGACGATAACCGCTATATGGATACTGACCCTAAGCATTTTGCTGAGGTTTTTTTTAATGCCTATAAAAATGGGGATGTAAGTGCACTTTTACTTGAAATATGTAATAAAAGCATGTTTGACCTTCTTAAAGAGGCCTATCTTATTCCTAAGCGTTTCCATGGAAAATGCGGTGAAAACCCTATTCTTCTTACTGATGTCAAGGGCAATCTTCTTGAGGATACCAGGGAACACGTATCAAAACATGACTATAAGAAATTCAGGGAAATATTTGATACTCATGAAGCTGCCCCTCGTTCTAAGATATACCTGGCTGATGGATATGATCTTGTAAGATATTACACAACGGATATGAATATAGAAGAACGACATGAAAACAAAGAACGTGGCATCCTTATATTGTATGCTCTTCCAGATACCAAAAAACTTGGACTAACAGAGGCACAGGCCTATGATGTTATATGGTCAACATTTCAGCAGATACAGGATGAAGCCTACTCTGCCATAGTTTTCTATGGACAGGAAACTGGAACTAAGGCTGGCAAATCTTTCGACGAACTGGGTGTTCTATTACCAATACACCAGTTTGAGAATAAAATGCTGCAGCATATAGGAGTTATTGATGGTCTTGTCCTTGCATGCCGTGAAAAAATGATTAAGGCCGCTGGTGAAAACAGCCTGGACTTATAATGACAGATACATTTCACTATGACATATAAAATATACCTGTATATTTTAAAATAAATCATATGTCTGATACAGACTTGCTGTATAATCAGGACAGGAATGGAGTCATGAATCCATATATGAATAACAATATAAACAATGATGATGCTTTGAATAATGCATCTATAAATAACATATCTTTAAACAATATATATTTAAATAAGGAACCGGTTAAAATCAAAAAAAATCACATGGAAGTCCTATGGCACGAATATGCTGATAAAAATGATACAACGGCCATTACTAAAGCAGATCTTCCCGCCAAAGCATCTGTTGTTGGACGTGTGGGAATTATGATGCTGTCATGTGGAACCGGTGCATGGCGTGTAAGAAGCTCCATGAACCAGCTGTCTGAGCTTATGAACATGACATGTACTGTTGATATTGGACTTATGTCAATCAACTATACATGTTTTGATGGAAATGACAGTTTCAGCCAGTCACTATGTTTATATAACACTGGCGTTAACACCTCACAGCTGAACCGTATGGAAAAGTTCGTATCCAACTTTTCAGCTAACGAGATTAACCAGAGCTGTGAACAGATTCACTCAGCACTTGATAATATTGAAAAAATCCATGGTCTGTATTCACCGGTCACGCTTGCTTTTGCAGCTGCTCTTGCATGTGGAGCTTTTACATTCCTGCTTGGAGGTGGTATTGTCGAAATGTTATGTGCATTTGCTGGCGCCGGAATAGGCAACTATATACGATGTAAGCTTTCCAAGCATCATTTTACTTTATTCCTATGCATAATAGCATCCGTCTCAACCGCCTGTCTTACATACACGGGATTGCTAAGATTACTTGAAATCATATTCTCGGTTAACCTGCAGCATGAAGCCGGATATATATGCTCAATGCTTTTTGTTATACCTGGATTTCCCTTCATAACAAGCGGAATTGACCTTGCAAAGCTTGATATGCGTTCAGGTATAGAGCGGCTTGCTTACTCATTGATCATAATTACAGTTGCCACTATGACAGCCTGGATACTTGCTATGCTGCTTGGTCTTACACCTATTGCATTTCTTCCTTTAGACTTAAGCCTGTGGCAGTGGATAATATTAAGGATGATTGCAAGCTTCTGTGGAGTGTTTGGATTCTCTATTATGTTCAACAGTCCTGTTAAGCTTGCCGCTGCTGCCGGTATAATCGGTGCAACTTCTAATACACTAAGACTTGAGCTTATAGATATTGCCTCCATATCACCAGCTGTTGCTGCATTTATAAGTGCATTTCTTGCCGGCATACTTGCCTCTTCATTAAAAGGTGTATCTGGTTACCCAAGAATATCAATAACAGTTCCATCGATTGTTATTATGGTTCCCGGATTGTACCTTTACAAAGGCTTTTACAATCTTGGAATTATGAACCTGAGTGTTGCTGCTTCATGGCTTGCATCGGCATTACTTATCATTATAGCTCTTCCTATGGGTCTTATATTTGCAAGAATCATAACAGATAAGACATTCAGATATTGTACATAAAACACATGATGTCATACATATTATTGTGTCATACATATTATTCACATAATACTTCATACTTGTATTAATACCAGATATTATATTATGTATGGTCTTAATGATTAAGAATGTGAATTTCACTTTTTAATAATCTGGATTAACTTAAAAACCGGAATTATATGAATCATCGTTAATGATGTATCCATATAATTCCGGTTTATTTTAATTGTTTTTAGACCTGTTTTAATACATTTTTAATACGTTTTAATAATATTATGATTCAGATATTAATTACTCTAAATCAAATCTGTTAACAAGTTCGTTAAGTGATACAGACTGTGCTGCAAGCTCTTCACTTGTTGCAGATGTCTCTTCTGCCATAGCTGAATTATCCTGTACAACCTGTGCCATATCCTTGATACCATCACGTATCTGATCGATATTATTCATCTGGACATCAGCCATCTGTGCTGTATCCTGAATCATGCCATTAGCAACCTTTACACGTTCTACAGCATTATCAAGTGATGCTATAACTTCGTTTACTATCTCGTTACCCTTCTCAATCTCATCAAGTGATACATTAATAAGATTACGTGTTGTGTTTACTGCATCAGCACTTTCGTTTGCAAGACCTCCGATTTCACCAGCTACTACTGCAAAGCCCTTTCCTGCTTCACCAGCACGGGCAGCTTCAATAGATGCGTTGAGTGATAAAAGGTTAGTCTGGCTGGCAATCTCTTCAATAGCCTTGATAACACCAACAACCTGCTTAGAAGATTCCTGAATCTTATCCATTGCTTCACGCATGGCATTCATCTGTTCTTTACTTGCTCTCATAACATCTGCAACTTCGTTTGTATATGTTGCTGATTTCTCTGAGTTGTCTCTGTTTTCCTTAACCTGCTCTGCAACTGTTGTTGCTGTTGCAAGAAGTTCCTCTATAGATGCTGCCTGTGTTTCTGTATTCTCTGCCATACTCTGTGCTGCATTAGCAAGATCATCACTACCCTGTGATACCTGGCTTGCACCCTGGACGATACTTGTCATAACCTCTGTCATGGACTTTGATATGTTATTAAGTGCATCCTTTACTTTCTGGAATTCGCCAACATATGCATACTTTAGCTTAATAGCAAGCTTTCCGTCTGCCATGCTGCCAAGAACTTCAGATATCTCATCAATATAGTCTATGTATTCCTTAAGCCTTGTTACTGTCTTATCTATAGACTGTCCAAGCTCTCCAACCTCATCATTTGAGTTGACATCAATAGTAACATCAAAGTTACCATTGGCAAGCTCTAAGGCTGCATCGTTTAACTCTGACAATGGCTTAACGATTCTAGATGACAGCTTACTGATAAGTAATATTATTACTGCTTCTGCAATAACAATAAGTACTATGAGCATTACAACTGCTCTTATAAGTGATGCATAATACTGTCCACCAGGAATACAGCTTAATGTTATAAATCCAGTGTTTCCTATTGGCTTCATATAACCATACTTAGTCTGTCCATTAACCTTATACTTTAAACGCTGTGCTGTGTTAGAACTTATTGCTGTTGATACGTTATTACTGATATTCATATTCTGTATCTGTGTTTCAATAAGTGATGAATCCGGATGATATACAAATTCTCCATCACTTGCCATAAGCATTGAATATCCGTTAGCACCGATTGTATATTCCCCCATCATATTAATGATTGTATCTACGCTTACATCAATACCTACAACGCCTATAGCCTTCCTTGATGCATCATATACCGGTGTTGCTGCACTAAGAATAATCTTTCCTGTAGATGCCGATGTATATGTCTTTGTCAGCATTGTAGAACCCGTCTTAGTGCATTCATACCATGCTCGTGTTGTTACATTGTAATCTGAACCAGATATCGTACCCTTTGATGTAATAGAAGCATTACTGTCGATATCTGCTATAAATACGCCTTCAATATTCTGCTTGTCAAGACCAGCTACAGAAACCATCTTATCAAGCACTGTCTTATACATTACATTATCTGTCATACGCTGTCCTGAACCAGTAGTTGACAACAGATTCTGTACATCATCATCAAGTGCCATCTGCTCTACCATACGCTCAAATGGTGCAAAATATTTTTCAACCTGGAGTGATACAGCCTCTGAATCCTGCTGTAACTCGTTGTTGTTAGAAGTTATGAGAAGATTATATACTATTGTTACCACGAGTATAGTTACAAGTAACATAACTACGACAATAGCCGAACCTATCTTCGACTGAATCTGAAACTGTATTCCCCTTTTCTTCGGTACCTTGACCTTTTTTTCTGTTTCTTTTTTTTCCATTATTATACATCCTCCCGTGTATAGATTCTGATTGTCCAAAAGCGATGGTATTATAATATCCGTGATGTATGTATCACAATTCCCCAATCATACTCATACACGAAATAAGCAGCCCAAGGCACAAAATAAGCCTGTTAATCTTAATCTTTATATATTATCAGAATTATTAAATACAAAGTAAGACACAAAGACAAATACACCATATGCCTAAGCTGCATTATAAAATCACGTTTATCAAATCGTTATAAATATATTATCACTTTTTTATTAATTTGTCGAATATTGTTTTAATATTTTTGTCAATATTTTTATTTTCTTTACCAAATCTTTACCAAATCTTTTACTAAATCTTCCTACTAAATCAGAAATGTATAACTACTAAATCAGAATCAGAAATGTATAACTATTAAATCTGAATCAGAAACATCTTTCAAATACAGGAATATACTCTAATGGTGCTTTAGCAGTAATCCACTGTCCTCCCTTTAAAACAGTATTATTATTTATATCACCCCACTTCCCATCTGGCAGATAAACATTTCTTTCCCTCATTCCAGCCTCAAGAACCGGAGCTACAAGATACCTGTTTCCAAACATATACTGATCATCCAGCCTCCAGCAGTTTTCATCCTGTGGAAATTCATAAAACATTGTTCTTAACAATGGAGCCCCGGTATCTGATGCCTCCTTCATTAAATTCTTTATATATGGCTTCATGCGATACCTTCTTTCAAGATGTTTTTTCAATATATTAAATACATCCTCGCCATAGCTCCATAATTCGTTATCATGTCCTGTGTACAGGTATCCTCCGCCCCAATCCATATCTGATAAAGGCTTGATATCGTGCGGTCTCCTATCTCCATGCATTCTTAAAACTGGTGTGAATACAGCATACTCAAACCAGCGTATTAATAATTCATGAAAATCTTCATCATATACATTCTCGGTCATAAATCCGCCTATATCTGTATTCCACCATGGAATACCAGCAAGACCCATATTAAGTCCTGCCGATACCTGATCACGCAGTGATTCAAAAGTACTGTTTACATCTCCTGACCAGATAAGACTTCCATATTTCTGGCTTCCTGCCCAGCCACAACGTATGAGATTACATATTTCTTTATCCTTTCCTTCGCCCATCATCCCATCATAAAACGTCTTTGCCATCAGCTTAGGATATATATTTCCTACCTCTAATGCTGTTCCAAGATAATATCTGTAATTACTAAAATCATAAACGCCAAAAGCCGGCTCGCAGTTATCAAGCCAAAACATATCAATGCCTGTATCTTCATAATTTTTCTTACATTTTTCCCACAAAAACTTCTGTGCCTCAGGATTTGTAATATCAATAGAGATACAATCTCCCTGATAATTATATGTCTGTACGCTGCCATGATCTGTCTTCATAAGCAATCCCCTATCATACAGTTCCTGAAAATTCTCACTTTTCCTGTCCACACTAGGCCATACAGACACTACAACCTTTATTCCCATAGAATGAAGTTCATCACACATTGCCTTAGGATCTGGCCAGTACACAGGATCAAAACGCCAGTCTCCCTGTCTAGTCCAATGGAAAAAGTCGATAACAATAACATCCAGCTTTATGCCAAGTTTGTTATATTTCCTTGCAACATTTAAAACCTCATCCTGCGTGCGGTATCTTAGCTTACTCTGCCACAAACCAAGCAATTCATCTGGAAACTCTGGAGCCCTTCCCGTTACCTCTGTGTAATTTCTGATTATTCCTGATGTGTTATCATCTACTGTAATCCAGTAGTCCATTTCCTGCGCCAAATCAGCTCTCCACTCAGTATAATTCTTACCAAACACAGCTGTTCCTACACCTGGATGATTCCACAAAAAACCATATCCAAGGCTGGAAACTGCAAATGGAATGGATATCTGGGAATTTCTCTGCGCCAGTTCAAGCGTACAGCCCTTAAGGTCAAGATATGGCTGCTGATACTGTCCCATACCAAAAAACTGTTCCCCATCATTACTTTCAAACCTTACTGTAAGTTTATAATGTCCTCCTATAACCGGCTGATATTGTCTTCCCACATATTTAAGGCAGATACTTTCCTTTGACACCGTTCCATCATAATCGCGGTGATATTCCTGTAAAAATTTTTCTCCGTCCCTAAAAAAGCCCAGAACACCTTTGGAATTTACTGTGATTTTTAAACGTCCATTTGTAATCGTGGCAGTATTATCTTTCTCATTTATTTCAACCTCAGCACGCCTGCCATCATCTGGCACTTTTTCTTCTAACGCCCAGTCTTTTCCTGTGAATTCAGGATATTTAGTAGCTCTTATGCGCAACGCATTTTTCCCCCAGGGATTAATCAAAAGTTTTTCTCCCTGATGATACATACATAATCCATTATCTATCTTTTTAAATTGCATATTAAACCTCATTTCTTATAAGAAAACTGAAAATCATCCA
>DJDY01000124.1:7528-20758 GCA_002435585.1 Lachnospira sp. UBA5912 | reverse complement strand
CGAATCTCTCTACCTGCCTGAATAGCAAAAGATTTCTCAACCCCCTTATATGAGTTGGTAATATCTTCTAATTGTTTTAATCTGTTTGTGTAAGTTTCTAACGTTTCTCTTCTAGCGCCTGGTCTTGCGGCTGATATTGTATCTGCAGCCTGTACAAGACATGCTATTAAGCTTTCTGGTTCAACGTCACCATGATGTGCTTCTACCGCATTAATAACAAGTGGAGATTCCTTGTATCTTCTACAAAGATCTACACCTAACTGAATATGTGAGCCTTCCATTTCATGGTCGACAGCTTTACCTATATCATGTAATAAACCAGCTCTCTTGGCCATCTTTACATCAAGGCCTAACTCGCCGGCTAACAATCCTGTAATCTGAGCTACTTCAATAGAATGTTTTAATACATTCTGACCATAACTAGTTCTGTATCTTAACTTACCAAGTAAACGAACTAATTCTGGATGAATTCCATGGACACCAACCTCAAGGGTTGCAGCTTCACCTTCTTCTTTAATTAATGTTTCGACTTCTTTCTGGGCTTTTTCAACCATCTCCTCAATTCTTGCTGGATGGATACGTCCATCAATTATGAGTTTTTCAAGAGCAATTCTTGCAATTTCTCTTCTGATTGGATCAAAACCCGATAAAACGACTGCCTCTGGTGTATCATCAATAATAAGCTCAACACCTGTAAGAGTTTCAAGGGTTCTTATGTTACGACCCTCTCTACCTATAATACGGCCTTTCATTTCATCATTAGGAAGCTGTACAACTGATATAGTTGTTTCAGCAACATGATCAGCAGCGCAACGCTGTATAGCATTAACTACTAACTCCTTTGCCTTCTTATCTGCTTCCTCTTTCGCCCTGCTTTCTAATGTTTTAATCATTACAGCAGTATCATGTTTAACTTCATCTTCAACAGTTTTTAATAGATATTCTTTTGCTTGTTCGGAGGTCAATCCAGAGATTCTTTCAAGTTCCTGCTGTCTTTTCTTTTCAAGTTCGTCAACTTTCTGCTTTAACTTACCAAGTTCTTCCTCTTTTCTGGTAATACTCAAGTCACGCTTCTCAACCGCATCAATCTTTCTATCAAGAGTTTCTTCTTTAGAAAGGACTCTCTTTTCGTACTTCTGAATTTCAGCACGTCTTTCCTTGGTCTCTTTCTCAAGTTCATTCTTAGTCCTTAAAGATTCCTCTTTAACCTCTAAGAGTGCCTCTTTCTTCTTTGTCTCTGCTGTCTTTAATGCTTCATCTATTATCTCTCTGGCTCTTTCATCAGCATTGCCAATTTTTTCATCATTGCTTTTAGCAATGGCTTTGCCTGACACAAACCATGTAATAGGTGCGACTACTGCAAGTGTAACAAGAATTGCGACAACTATCGGAATTAACACAGGAGCACCTCCTTATTAAGTTTTCATTGTACAAAATATACAACATATTAATATTATACTTTAATCACCATAATGTCAAGGTTAGAACCCTTTAACTTTCGCATAATTAGTACTCTTTTTCTTCATTGACCACAATATCAAGTGCTTTATTAATATTATCAGTCATAAAACCTTTTCGATACAATGAAGCCTTTACTTTCTGCAGCTGATTATAATCATTCAGATTTTTATTGTGATATTTGCTATGAAGCTGCTTGATAATAACATCAACCTCAGGATCGGCTATATCATGACTGACCAGTCCGTTATAATATTCGTCAAATGCAGCTGATATAATATCTGTATCAACACCCTTAAGAACAAGATTCTGTTCTATAACCCTACGTGATTTAGACGTTATATGTGATAATATATAATTATCGGCATATCTTTTATCATCAATATAACCATATGAAGCTACATAATTGATAGCTTTCTGTATGCACTCATCAGGATATCCTCCTGTTTTAAGTTTATCGAACAATTTCTTTCTTGTATAATCTCTATTCTTTAACAGCGCCATTGCACGTATCTTTGACCTTTTATTTAATATGCTGATAATCTCGTCATAATCTTTAGAAGATATGCATACGTCTTTCTTAATACCAAATCTTCTAAGCTCAGATATATACAAAACGAACGCAGGCTCGTAATTAATAAATACGCGCCTGCGCTTTGAATCCACTTCCTGAATAGAGGTAACATACTTATCTGCTTCCTCTGTCATAATTTAAGCTTCCTCTGTGTTTTCTTTCTTTGTTGTCTTTGTCTTGGAATCATCTGATGCTGCTGTTACTTCCTTATCTGCTTCAGGATTGTCACCAATTCCATAGTGTGCCCTTACTTTCTCATCTACTTCCTGCCTTATCTGCGGATTATTGATAAGATATTGCTTAGCATTCTCTCTTCCCTGTCCTATCTTCTCACCATTATAAGAGAACCATGCTCCGCTCTTCTGGATAATACCAACATTAGAAGCAAGATCTATAAGATCTCCCTCTGTCGATATACCCTTGCCAAACATAATATCAAACTCAGCCTCTCTGAATGGAGGTGCCACCTTATTCTTAACAACTTTGACTCTGGTTCTGTTACCTATGACTTCGCCGCCAGACTTCAATGTTTCAATCTTTCTTACATCCATTCTTACAGAGGCATAGAACTTAAGTGCCCTTCCACCTGTAGTCGTCTCTGGGTTACCAAACATAACTCCGACTTTCTCTCTTAACTGGTTGATAAATATAACCACACAGTTATTCTTGCTTACTACTGGTGTAAGCTTTCTTAACGCCTGTGACATAAGTCTTGCCTGAAGACCCACATGTGAATCTCCCATATCACCATCTATCTCTGCTTTAGGTACAAGAGCTGCTACCGAATCGACAATAACAATATCAATAGCTCCTGATCTTACCATAGTCTCACATATCTCTAATGCCTGTTCACCACTATCAGGCTGTGATATATACAGATTATCAATATCAACGCCTATATTCTTAGCATATACAGGATCAAGTGCATGTTCAGCATCTATAAATCCTGCTATACCACCTCTCTTCTGTACTTCAGCTACCATATGAAGTGCAACTGTTGTTTTACCTGAAGACTCAGGACCATATATCTCAACTACTCTTCCCTTAGGTACACCGCCAAGACCAAGTGCTATATCAAGACTTAATGAACCTGTAGGTATGCATTCAACATTCATGTTTGCTGTTGAATCTCCAAGCTTCATAACCGAACCTTTACCAAACTGCTTCTCAATATTAGAAATAGCCGCATCAAGCGCCTTTAATTTATCTTCATTAACATTAACCAAATTATATATACCTCCGTTATCTTGAACATCTGTTCGCTTGTTATGATAATATTATATATTCCTGGCTTTGTCAATAGTTTTCGAACATTTATTCGAACATATTCTATGATTCCGTGCAATAAACATTACACACTATAAACAAGCGATGCAAATATTATTTATATTATTCTTAGTGAAATTATTATATGTAACATATTGGATATCCACATCGTATCATATACCATTAAGAAAGTAAAGATATATTCCTGCACTTTTCGATATACTTTTAATATACATCATTATAATAATTTCATTTACAATATATATCTGTTCTATCCCAAAAATCAGCTGTCTTCACTGCCTTTTTTTCAACTATTTATTTCTTTAACATATGCATATACCATATCCAAAGCCTTTTTGCATGCTTTATCACGAATCGTGCTTCTGTCACCCTCGAACATATTTTCACTTACAATAACATTACTATTATCTGCTTTATATAACACTTCACGATTTCTGCTGTATTTGTATGCCTCTGCATACCCCGTAATATCTGATATCTGTGTATCAGTGTCAAACCTATCTGTATATGCAGAATCTTTATTAGATGCCACTCCTATATACACAAGTCCAACAGGCTTTCCATCCTCCGTTGAAGGTCCGGCGACACCAGTAACTGAAACAGCGATATCCGCAGCCGCTATTGATAATGCTCCCAATGCCATTTTACATGCAACCTGTGGACTTACAGCTTTATATTCATCAAGTATTTCCGCTGGGACATTAAGAATACTGTTTTTTGCCTCATCACAATATGTTATATATCCCTGATGAAACACATTAGATGCTCCACTCACATTAACAATTGATGATGCAACCATACCACCAGTACATGATTCAGCTGTTGTAAGAAGCATATGCTTCGTATTAAGCTGCTTTACCACCTTTTCTTCTATACTCATTGCCTCAGAATTTAAGTCTATCTTATTTATATTATTCATATAACCACATTCTCCCTTTTCAATCACAAAAAGCCATTTCCTGTTACAGAAATGACTTTTTATATGACTATTCGTTTATTAACTATTTGTTGGAACCGTCTATAAACACCTTATAATTCTTGATTATGTAATCAAGAAGCGAAATTATTGTAAGCGCAAGTGCAATATACATAATCACCATATTGACAATACCACTGTATGGATAATCAAGATTAAGAATAAGAAGTATAATCATTATCATCTGGAATGTTGTTTTGAACTTTCCCCAATAACTTGCGGCTATAACAACTCCGTTATCCGAGGCTATAAGTCTGAACCCGCTTATTATGAATTCTCTGGCAATTATGATTATTACAACCCACGCTGGAATCCTATCAAGGTCAACAAGTGCAATAAGTGCAGAACATACTAAAAGCTTGTCAGCAAGCGGATCCATAAACTTACCAAAGTTAGTCACAAGATTATATTTTCTTGCTATTTTTCCGTCAAGAAAATCCGTAATACTTGCCAGTATAAATATTGCTGCTGCTATGATATCACCTGTCATTCCAAGTCCTGGTATATACAAAACTATAAGAAAGATAGGAATCATGATTGTCCTTAATATCGTTAATTTGTTAGGTAAATTCAACTTAATATCCTCCCTTTATTATTATTACATGTAAACATGATCAAAAATAATCAAAATTTTGCAATCATATTCTTACGATAAAGCATTCTGGTCATTCTATAAAGTGTTCTTATAATTAGACATATCGCTTTATGCAGTAATATACTATCACTCAGTCATCTCTCCTATAAGATCATACTCTGTTGAACCAGTAATAAGTACATTAACAAAATCTCCCGACATAAGTTCCCTGTCACATTCTACAAATACAAGTCCATCCACATTAGGCGCATCTTTGTATGAACGTCCAACATAAGTGTTATCTTCGGCAATATAACCCTCTATCATAACCTCTATTGTACGTCCCACCATATCAGCTGACCTGTCAGCCGATATTTCCTGCTGAAGCTGCATTATCTCATCTCTGTACTTTTCTTTTACAGATTCATCTATCTGGTCAGGCATAGATGCTGCCGGTGTATCTTCTTCTCTTGAATACGTAAACACGCCAAGTCTGTCGAATTCACATTCATCAATAAATTCCATGACCTCTTCATGCTCTTCATCTGTTTCACCTGGAAATCCTGTTATAAGAGTTGTTCTTAATGCAATATCAGGAATCTCCCGTCTTAATCTGGCTACTATATCTGTAAGTTCTTTCTTATCCGTTCTTCTGCCCATACGCTTCAAAACATTATCGCTGGCATGCTGTATTGGCATATCAAGATAATGACATACCTTTGGTTCATTCTTAATAGCCTCAATAAGTTCATCATTAATCTCTTCCGGGTAACAGTAAAGAATTCTTATCCATCTTAAACCTTCTATCTTAGATAGCTCATGTAAAAGCATAGGAAGCGATTTTTTTCCATACAGGTCAACTCCGTAAAGCGTTGTTTCCTGTGCAACAAGAATAAGTTCTTTCACACCTCCATCAACAAGCTTTTGGGCCTGCTTAACAAGATATTCAACAGGGAAACTTCTGTAGTTTCCTCTCACCTTTGGTATAATACAATATGTACATCTTTTATCACAACCCTCTGCTATCTTAAGATATTCATAGTATCCTGGTGTGGTAACTATTCTTTCTTCCTTCACCATAGGCATTCTGTCTGCATCTTCAACAAAGTTAGTTATGCCTTTCTGTTCAAGAACAGAATTAATCATATCTGCTATTTTGTCATAAGAAGATGTTCCAACAAATGCATCAACCTCTGGAATCTCTTTTATGATCTCATCCTGATATCTATGTGCAAGGCATCCTGCAACTACCAGAACTTTACATTTAGCATCCTTCTTATGTTCTGCCATCTCAAGTATTGTGTTGATACTTTCCTGCTTGGCATCACCTATGAAACAGCATGTATTAACAGCTATTATATCAGCATCCAGTTCATCATCCGTAAACTCAAAGCCTTTATTTTTCAATATTCCAAGCATATTCTCTGTATCAACCAGATTCTTATCACATCCAAGTGAAACAAATAAAATTTTCATATATTTCTCCATCAATAAAATGTAACTGTCCAGAGTCGTTTATAGAATGCCTAAGTTTTAAAACATTAAACATAAAATATATATCTGATATACCAATCCGCCTTTACTCTGACATTGTTTTATAATAACACAAAAAATATAAAAAATAAATGCCAATAACACTACAATTACTGGCATTATATTAAAAAACACTTAATTATTATAAAGTTGTTATAATAAACGCTACTAAAGGAAGCGTTATTATACTTACTAACGTAGTTAAAACAACAGAAGCCGCCGCCACATCATCATCATAGTTAAACTGGACAGCAAAAACAGATGTAATCGCAGCACATGGACACGCTTCCAATATAATAACAATATTAGCAACCATCCCACGTATACCCAGTAGTTCAAACACAGCAATACATATCGCAGGAATAACCACCATTCTTACAATGATTGAAAAGTATACAAGCCTGTTAGTAAACATTTTCCTTATATCACTCGCTGCAATAATCATACCTGTTATAAACATTGATAATGGTGTATTAACTGCACCTGCAGCACTTATAGCCTGATGAAGCACAGTTGGCAGTGGTATTCTTAAAACGAATATTATAATTCCAACAAACACAGCTATAGTTGCTGGTGTTGTAAATATCTTTTTCACAACCATCTTCCAGCTGATTGTCCTGCTTACTACAGAGTAACCAAGAGTCCACAACAATATATTAAACACCGTGACAAACGCACTTGCATATATCAGTCCTTCACTGCCAAAAAGCGCCTGAATAAGCGGAAATCCCATATAAGCCGCATTTGAAAACATACATCCAAATCTTATAACTGGCAGATTATCATCCTTAATACGCAAAGATAATAAAAAAGTAACAGCAATTCCTATTGCAATAAGAAGAACACTTAACCCAAGTGCATATAAGATATTCTTAAATATATCTGCATTAAAATCCGTCAGATAAGAATTAATAATCATACAAGGCACAACGAAATAAACAAGCAAATCTGAAAATGCTTTCTTGCCTTCTATCTTAACAGCACCTGTTTTCACACATATGAAACCTGCAAATATTAACACAAACAATACAAGCACCTGCTGCATTGTAATCATAGCTAACCGCATATATATTACCTCCAATGAAATATATTTCAAACTTTCATTAGAATAATATAAATATTAAAAATAGTCAAGCAGTAAAACAATATATATTTTAATATATACCTGTCTGATATGTACTTGTGCAATATACAACTGCCATATCTTTACTCACCATATCTAAAAACAATATATATACCTGAATATAATTCTTCTCCACCATGTAAGTCTGTTATATACGATAACAGATATTTCATTATATGTATTATTCACAAACTGTGAATCAGAAGCATCAACTATATGTAAAGAGAATTCAGACTCCACCGAAACCTTAACTGTGCGCTTTATATCAGCCTTAACAGCCTCATCAACATCTGTTTTAGCAGCTTCTGACAGCTCGCTTATAAGTTTATCTGCAAAATCTTCTTCTGTTCCATCATATGCAGAAACATATCCTGACTTATGAAGCATCTTCATCATTCTTTTATATACCATAACGCATTTCTGTGTATTCTGCCTTTTAATTACCATATTTCTTCTAAGTCTTAACCATAACGGAGAACCTGCAGCTCCTATTACAACTATAGCTGCTGCCAGTATTTTTATAAATATCCATACATATCTGAAGAATTTCTTCAATGCTGCCTTTACTGTACCCTGCCATGTCTTTACATATTCTGTTTTTTCTTTTGATGTATCTTTAATACTTGGTGAACCTGATGTCCAGCCGTTTTGTTCCATTATTGTATTGAAGGTTTCCATGTTATATCCCGGATAAGATACATTCATTGTTCCATCCGCTGATGGCGTGACATCCACAGGAACCCACCCATAATTATCTATAAATATTTCAGTCCACGCATGCTGTCTGGCATCCGTAACATCTGCATGCCACTCTTTCTGTTCATTCTCCTTAAAACTGTCTGCCGGCACCTTAAAACCGGTAACATATCTTGCAGGGATTCCATACATACGATACATAAGAGCGGCCACTGTCGCATAATGGACACAATATCCTCTCTTTGATTCAAAAAGGAATTGGTCAGCTATATCTGTATTGCCAATCATAATTCCAGGTGACCTTGTATATCTTGTATTGCTCATAAGTGTATACAATATAAAAGTTGTTTTTTCATTTAATGATGTTAACGGATTATCTTTTACATATGATGCCAGTTGTGGTGTAATGTCATCAGAATACTGTGTATAATATGGTTTCATGGCCTTTTTATAATTTGACTGCACATAAATATAATCTTCAACCCTTGATTTTTGTGTATATTCTGTTATACCTGATGCGTTCCAGTCAGATGACATATCTTTTTGTTCGTAATACAAAACACTGTATTTATTATCATCTATAGATTTCTGTGTCCCGTATAAATTAGCGCAATATGGCTCAAGTCTTATATCATTCCTGTTACTCGTGTATTCTATGTCAAGCTGCAATCTTTTATCTTTTTCTTTTGATAATGTCATTCCATTACTCTTAATAAGATAATTGCATGAATAATATAGTGTATTAAATGCTTCTGATGTATTTATTATGGTAATATACCTGTTATATGTATTATCATCCTTTAACTTATCAAGTGCATTACATATCTGTGTATCATCCGCTTTTTTCCAGTTATTTCCTGTATATTCCCCTCCCCTGTAGCCTATCAGATATACATCCTCCTCTGGTTTTCTTTTAGCCGTCAGAGTAATCTGTTTAACACCTGTCTGATAATTATTGCCAGCACTTATACTTCCATCCATATTAATATCAGCAGCCTTGTTATTAACTATATTGGACACCCTATACACTGCTTCTTCCAGTCTGCCTACCGAATTATATACAGGCTCAGATGCAACATTCATAATAACATTCGATACAATAAACGCAGACAAAACAAGCAACATACATATAACAGCACTTTTTTCCATAACATTTTTCTGGTTGTTTGCCGAACCTGTTGAAAACATTTGTTTCTTTTTACTCATCTTCAGATTATTAATCAGATAAAACAACACCTGATATACTACAACCGTAAAGATATTAAAACCTGATACAGATATCTTAAGGAAAGGGGAGAGCATCATAAATGCAAAAATAATAATCGATAAAATAAAATGTGCCCTAAATACAAGCTCAAATAAATAAAACAATACAACAAGCAGTATGGTAAATACACACATAAGCTGTGTTATATTTCTTACATCAGCAGTTCCCTCACTAAATGCTGTAAATACCGATACAGCCTGTGTCTGTAAATCGCCAGCTCCTGTTATCAGGATAACAATCATACCAGCTAACAACACAAGCCATACAACTTTTAACATATGTGGCTTTTTATAATATGAATAACAAACTACTAAAGACAAAAAGAATGCAAGTGTATAAACTATCTCACCAGTATATCCTACTGCATTAAGACCATTTATAAATAAAAGAACTGAGAGAATACCACAAAAAAAAGCAGTAAATCCCAGATACATATTGCCTCTGTAATTATTATTCTGGTTCACTGTTATACTTATATCTGTTTTCATGCAATTCTCCACTCCTGATATACACTTAGTCTTTTATCTGCTCCTTCATGTTTCCATTAACCACCACCTCAAGCTCCGTATTTATTTCAATAGTGTTTGTATTTTTATATATCAATGGAAGTTCTTTATCAATACCAGTTTTTTTATTATTCACCCTGCATTTTTCATGATACAGAAAAAGATCATATAATACATCCTCACAGTCTTTCATATTCTTTACGTGATGCTTAACAAATATATCATATTCATAATCGTACCATACAATATTAATTATGCTTTTATCACTGATAAGTCCAATTGCTTCATTTATCAGCTTATCGTAAAAATCTCCCATTCTCTTATAATCAGAAAGCGCATCAGCAAAAGCCCTCGCAACAACATTAATCTCTATGTCTGTTTTCTGTGAAAACTCCTTTACAAGAAGACTTCCGGTTTTAGCACTCAGATTCCAGTGTATATGTCTGTAAGAATCTCCTGTCTGATATTCTCTTATCTGTCTGATATCATCAACTGCATTACCAGCTATATTCACACTCAGCTCCTGCATGGTATCACTTTCCGATGACAAGTATTCCAATCTTACACTGCCATCATCAATATATGGAAGCACGGCGACATTCATATAATTCCCAAGTTTTACTTTTCTTCTGAAAGCACCTGTATAATCATATAAATATGCACACCTGATATATACACATGCCGGTCCGGTATATGGCATTTTCAGCATAAACTTTATAAAATCTTTTTTTCTATGACAGCTTCCATATACTTTATATTTCAATGTATGTTCTTTTTTATATGTGTATTTCTTTTTATCAGCGTTTCCCCCAAATCCATACTTCACTTCAATATCAAGTCTTATTTTGCTTATGGGCAGCACCGAACTATTATTTATATTAATCTTAACAGGGCATGACCTTTCTTTTACTATACCTGTGTAATCTGAATCAAAAGAAAACGAAACTTTCTTTTTGTATATCTGCGTAACAAAATACATAGCAAACATAAAAACTGTAAGACTTACAGCATATAACATCAGTTCAAAAGAATGCACCATCCCTGCAATATACCATGAAACTACCACAAAAAAGATTAATAATATTTTAGTCATCGTGTTTTTCGTCCCTAATCTGTACTTTTTTCTCCAACAACCGGCCTTTTAACAGCCTTTATTATATTTTTAATTATATCTTGCTTAGACATTTTTTCCATACGTGCTGACATATCAGGAACTATTCTGTGTGATATAACATATTCAAACTGTGCTCCTACGTCAGACGGTATAACATAATCTCTTCCATTAAGCCATGCCCATGCTTTTGACATCTTTACAAGCGCTATGGTAGCCCTTGGGCTTGCACCTCTTTCTATATAAGCAGATTTCCTTGTTTCTCTTACAAGCCCTACTATATACTTATATATACTCTTATTTATATATACCTCATATATTTCTTCCTGCATATGCTTAACATCATCTGCTGATATAACGGCTTCAACTATATCTGCTCGTCCCCCTCTGCCAACAGACATTGCCATGTCCAGTTCATTGTCAAAATCAGGATACCCTATTGACATTGTTATCATAAACCTGTCCATCTGTGCCTCAGGAAGACTCTGTGTGCCAGCATTACCATATGGATTCTGTGTGGCTATTACTATAAATGGATCTGGTACATCCCTTGTAATTCCTTCTACTGATACTTTTCTTTCCTCCATAACCTCAAGAAGCGCAGATTGTGTTTTAGGAGATGTCCTGTTTATCTCATCCGCAAGTAAAAGATTACAAAACACGCTTCCTGGCTGATACACAAACTGCCCGATATCGCTTCTGTATACAGAATAACCTGTTAAATCTGATGGCATAACATCAGGAGTAAACTGTACTCTTTTACAATCAAGCTTCATAGCTCTTGAAAATGCTGTTGCAAGGGTTGTCTTACCGACTCCTGGTATATCCTCAAGAAGTATATGACCTCCCGCTAAGAAAGCTGTCATAACCTCCTTTACTTCTCTCTCCTTTCCCAGTATAACCCTGTTAACCTGGTCTATAACTTTGTTAGCTTTAACAACATACTCATTCAATCTGTACATCCTCCCAAACATTAACATTATAGTTATAACTTTATCCCTGTATAAATAGCTTTCCACACCAGTTACAACAGACACATTCTGCATATATTATATTACAGTACAATAAAATATATAAAATACAATGAATTTTCTATATTTTTCTTAAGATATCCTGCTTGTTATTCTTCTGTATAATTAATAGTACACTTAACAGCTCTCTTCCACCCCATAAGAAGACTGTCCCTTTTAGCTGGTGATATACTGCTTTCAAAAGTAGTATCAAGCTGCCAGTTATCCTTTATCTCGTCCTCATCTTTAAAGAAGCCAACTGACAAACCTGCCAGATAAGCAGCTCCAAGAGCTGTTGTCTCTATGCATCTTGGTCTTCTTATGGATGCATCAAGTATATCTGCCTGGAATTCCATAAGAAAATCGTTGGCACTTGCGCCTCCATCAACCTTCAACTCACTTACAACATGCCCCGTATCACTCTCCATGGCTTTAAGCACATCATAAGTCTGATATGCTATGGATTCTAATGATGCTCTTATAAAATGCTCCTTACTTGCACCTCTTGTAAGTCCGACTACTGTGCCCCTTGCATAAGGATTCCAATAAGGTGCACCTAATCCTGAAAAAGCAGGAACTATATAAACGCCGTTAGTATCTTCTACCATTCTTGCATAATCCTCTGACTGGGAAGAGTTCTTTATCATACGCATCTCATCCCTTAACCACTGTATAACAGCACCTCCTGTAAACACACTTCCCTCAAGTGCATATTTAACACAGTCATTAGTACTTGCCGCGATTGTCGTTATAAGTCCATGCTCTGATACAACTGGTTCTTTTCCTGTATTCATAAGAAGAAAGCAACCCGTTCCATATGTATTCTTAACTTCTCCAGCATCAAAACAGCACTGTCCGAAAAGTGCAGCCTGCTGGTCTCCCGCCGCACCAGCTATCGGTATATTGCCTGCTATAACAGAACTATCTGTATAGCCATATACACAGCTTGATGGCTTAACCTCAGGCAGCATTGATTCCGGTATATCAAGTCTATCAATAAGTTCTTTATCCCAGCATAATTTATGAATATCAAAAAGCATAGTTCTTGATGCATTGGAATAATCCGTTACATGTGCTTCCCCTTTGGTCAGCTTCCAGATCAGCCATGTCTCTAC
>DJDY01000124.1:7286-7490 GCA_002435585.1 Lachnospira sp. UBA5912 | reverse complement strand
ACGGTTCCAAAAAGCAGCTTTCCTTCTTCTGCTCTCTTCCTTACTCCTTCTACATTATTAAGAATCCATGCTATCTTAGTTGCACTGAAATATGCATCCGGTACAAGTCCCGTCTTTGCCTTTATAACCTCTCCATAACCATCCCTTATGAGTGCTTTTATATCCTTTGCTGTTCTTCTGCACTGCCATACTATGGCATTATAC
>DJDY01000124.1:0-7242 GCA_002435585.1 Lachnospira sp. UBA5912 | reverse complement strand
GCATTATACACAGGCTCACCAGTCTCTTTATCCCATACTATTGTTGTTTCTCTCTGATTAGTTATCCCTATTCCTGCTATATCCTTTGCCTTTGCGCCAAGAAGCGCCATAGCTTCTGATATAACTGCATACTGTGAAGACCATATTTCCATAGGATTATGTTCAACCCAGCCTGGTCTTGGATATATCTGTTCAAACTCCTTCTGAGCCATACTGCATATATTCCCCGCCTTATCAAAAAGAATACATCTTGAGCTTGTAGTCCCCTGGTCTAACGCCATAATATATTTTGCCATAATATCCTTACACACTCCTTACAAAAAATTAATAATTCAACAAAAATTTACACAACTGATTAACAACTGTCCTGCTACATTAATACAGCATTACTATTCTTATCTATAGTGCCACAATTCAACATTGCAAGCAGACAGAAAAATACAGGAAATGTAATAACCTCTAGCATCTCAGCAGTTCCCTGTATAGAATATACGACAACCGCTAATCCAGCACCTAAAAGCATATATTCAGTTTTATGTGCATTTTTACCTGTGTGCATACACTTAAGATATTTTACCATATTCCTGATTGCCACTGACAAAAGTAAGACATATACAGTAAGCCCTGCAATACCAATTGTTACAAGCATATTTATCCATATATTGTGGGCATTATCAACTCTTCCCCTGTTTAATATATTGCTTGCTGCAGAAGAATAATCACTTAATACCCATGCAGTTGTGGCTTCTCCGGCTCCAAATATTTTGTTAATAAACGGAAGATTGCCATATCCATTAAGTACATTCTTCCATATATAACCACGACCTGAGCCCCAGTCATCTGTAATCGCCAACGCTGTTTTTCCTGATACTGTAGTACATATAATAACAGCCAGACATACAACTACTGACATCGCAATAACCAAAGCCGCATATATTTTTCTTATTTTATAAGACAATGCTTTATTATTAAACAGTTTAAACCTTTCATCAAGCATCTGGACAGCAAATATTGCTATAAAACATATAATTGGAAATATTACAAATACATTTTTATATATAATGATACTTCCTATACTTTTTATAATTCTTGTATTGTAAGGATTAAATATATATATAATTCCAAGCAGCCTTCCTGATATAAACACTCCAACAGCCAGCATAAAATATCTTATCAGCATATGATATTGTGACATTGTAAAATAAAAAAGAACTACAAATGCAAAAAACATTCCAGCAATAGCCATATCACTATCTGATGCCAGAGAGCCCATCATGCATAACAAAGCTGCAAATCCATAAAATACCTTACCGTGCATGCTCTCTTCATATACAAACGAAAACATGGCAATAGCAAGCATCATATTGACATACATACCATATATATCGATATTGCCTAGAGAAGATATGTATACCGTTTTCATTGCTGCCGGAACATCCCTGTATATGTAAAACGGATCTACTCCGGCATAGTTAAGCACCGCCCATATATTAACCAATATTGATGAGCATAATATATATGTAATATCTCTTTTTTCAAACTTATAACATGTTGAAACAACATAGTACATGCACACACATGCACCATAAAACACAAGTCCTGTATATCTCCCTCCACGTCCAAGTAATGCAATACTTTTATATGGCGAACATATGTATGATAGGACACACGTTAAAAGGAAAACTACAATTATCTTTTTCCAGGAATCAATCTTTCCTTCCTTATCCTTAATAGTAGAAATCAAGTCAATGTCATATTTCACATTACCATCTTCACTTTGTCTGATATTATTATATGTCGTTATATCTTCTAAATCATTATTTTTCTTTGATTTTGCTTTTTTTATTATAATTCCAGCTAATCTATTAACAACCATAACTATAAAGCTGATATATGAAACAATGACAAAAAATAAAAACCTTGTTAAAGTTACATCATTCAACTTATTATGCATAACAAAAGGATATACCAGTATCATCATATATACCACGATTTTCCCCACAATATAATTAATTCTTTCAGTTATTTCCATACTAATCCTCATTTACACGCACGGTTTCTGCACATATTGAGTTTGTGTCAGGTAATAACAGACACAAATCTCGTGTGTGAAAAATTATATTCACACTATCTCCATTATTATAATTTATCCTTTACATAAACTATATATCCATTATACAAAAAACCAGTGCTATAGACAATATAACACTGGTTTTATTATAAAATATAATTTGAATATTCTATCTATTATTAATATTAATTAGTTCTCTTTTTACTGAAGACAACAACTAGTCCCATAGCTGAAGCTGCTGCTACTGATAATAATACATATAACATTACATTTGTATGATCGCCTGTTTTAATAGGTGTTCCTGCAAGTTCACCTGTTGCTGGATTAACAGCCTTTAACTCTTCTGCTGTATGACCTGAAAGGAAGTATGTTGAGCAGTGAGTTATATCAAAATCAACATATCCATCAACAACCTTTAATCCCTCATTATCTCCAACCACTTCAACTCTTCCGAGTTCTTCGTTATAGTAATAGAGATACACTACATCCCCATTCTGGAACCACTTTCCAACATATGTATGTAATGTTGCTGTTCCTGGAAGTTCACCGTGGTATGCAAAATTAAGATATACTAATTCATCAACACCTGTTAATGCTACAATATCATCATTCTTAGCATCTGTAGCATTTAAAGTAAGGTCAACATTCTTATCTGTATTCTTAAGTGTTGCTGCCTTAAATGTCCAAGAATACATAAGATAGTTCTGTGAATTAACAACACTTACTGTAATATCCTTGTTGTTAGCCTTAACTGCTGAGAATAAATCAGCTGAAAGTGTAGGAGCTGCATCACTTACAACCTCAATCTTTGATTCTGTTGATGTTTTAACTTCATCAGCAAGAATATCATTGACCTTATCAGCCTTTGCTATTTCATCCTTTGCTACTACCTGTGGAAGTGAATAATCTCCTTCTGGAAGATTACCAATTACATCTGAGTTTGTTGAATCTGACACATTTCCGTGATTATCGCCTGGTGTATCTGACTTAGTTGTGTCTGATCTTGTTGTGTCAGTGCTTGTTGTGTTAGATGGTGTCTGGTATGCACTCATATTATCTGCCATTGCATAACCTGAAAACTGAACAACCATCAATGATGCTACTGTTGCAACTAGTGCAATCTTTTTTGTTAAATTCTTTCTCATTTTAGGTACCTTTCTTTATTTTATTTTACAATAAAAGTCATCATAAAGTATATTAATTCCTTATCTGTATGCATATATCTTCGAGTAAATTACCAAGGCATCTATCTTAATCTCACTTTTATCGCTTTTCTATTTTACCCCCCCCCGATACATTTAATGCAATAGTCAAATATGTATTTTTTTATAAACATTTTATGTTTTTAAATTCTTGTTTTACTCATGTTATCCTGGCAAATATCTTAAATTCCAAACAGGACTTGAGATTTTCCTGTATATAAAGATTAAACCGCACTACCATCTCATTATGTTAGTGCGGTTTAATCTTTAATATATGTGCCCAAAGTATAAATATCATTTCTGCCTGCAAAAAACTTTTTTACATTTGACGATCACATAATTAATATAATTACTTATAATCATCCATAGCCTTTTTAAGTGCTTCATCCAAAGTATGCCATCCAAGTACGGCACACTTTACTCTTGCTGGCATATGTGATATATCTTTAAGTGCGGAAGCTTCATCAAGCTCATCTATTTCTTCATCTGTAGCTTCTCCCTTTATCATCTTAAGGAAAAGATTGCCAAGCTTTAATGCCTCATCCTTGCTCTTTCCTATTATCATGCCAAGCATAATATCTGCTGAAGCCTGTGATATGGCACATCCATCTCCTACAAAAGCTCCATCTTCTATTATTCCGTTTTCAACCTTTAACTTAAGCCATATATCATCGCCACAGTTAGGATTAACACCTTCCAGCACTATATTCGCATCTGGAAGATCATGCTTGAACTCTGGTCTTATATTATGTTCTGTCAGAATCTCGTTATAAAAACCTCTATTCATCATAACCCATTCTCCTTCTTACACTAACAGCACTATTAACAAATGCACGTACTTCATCCTCTGTATTATAGAACATAAAGCTTGCTCTTGTTGCATTATACACCTTCAGATGTGTAAGCAGAGGCTGGGCACAATGATGTCCTGCCCTTACGTCTATTCCATCAGAAGATAATATTTCACTTACATCATGAGGATGTACATTATCTATTGTAAATGCAACTATACCAGTATGGTTATCAGGATTATCAGAACCTAAAACATGAATATGCTCATAGTCCTTAAGTCCATCCATAGCTATATGTGTGAGTGTTTTTTCTCTTTCTTCTATATATTCAAATCCGACTTCATTAATATACTTAATAGCTGCCGCAAGTCCAACTGCACCTGCCGCATTGACCGTGCCGGCCTCAAACTTATGTGGAAGCTCCGCATACACAGCGCCATCTCTTGTAACAGAATCTATCATCTCTCCACCTGTCATGAATGGCTCCATATTTTCTAATAGTTCCTGCCTGCCATAAAGCACGCCGATGCCCATAGGTCCCATAAGCTTATGTCCTGAAAACGCAAGAAAATCCGCATCCATATCTTTGACGTCTATCTTCATATGTGGTGCACTCTGCGCTGCATCAACTACCATAACTGCTCCAACTGCATGTGCCATGGCAGCAATTTTTTTAACTGGATTAACACAGCCAAGTACATTGGACACCTGACCTACTGCTACTATCTTAGTATGTTCATTAATACCAGCCTTAAGTGTTTCATCTGTAAGTGTTCCATCTTTTTCACATTCAAGATACACAAGCTTTGCACCTGTCATTCTTGCTGCCATCTGCCATGGAAGCATATTGCTGTGATGTTCCATAATGGAAACCACAATTTCATCCTCCGGGCAAAGATTGTTTAAGCCATAGCTGTATGCCACAAGATTNNTTTCATCACCAGCATTAAGATTATTAAGTGCGTAACTGTATGCAACAAGATTAAGACTTTCAGTTGTGTTTCTTGTAAATATAATCTCTTTTGTCGAATCCGCATTAAGAAACTCTCTTACAACTTCCCTCGAATCTTCATATTCCTTAGTTGCTGCAAGACTTAATGGATAAAAGCCTCTTAATGGGTTGGCATTATTTTTTTCATAAAACTCTGCTTCTGCTTTAATCACACATTCGGGTTTCTGTGATGTAGCAGCATTATCAATATATATTGTGTCATTATTCTTTATACGTGGAAAATCATCCCTGTAATTATGGCTCATATTTATCTCCATTCTATAATCTTTCGATATTATGTCCGATTTTTTCAATTTTGCAGTTACCAGTTATTTTAAAAACAATTTTCTGTTCTTTAGTCATTCTGCTCTTCTTCTCCAAGAACCTTGCCAAGCTGCTCATTAGCCAGCTTTTCTATCTTTTCATCTTCAATCTTTCTTACTACAACTTCAAGTCTGCCCTTAGTCATAATATCTTCTGCTGCCTCTGAATCTATACCTCTTGCTGCAAAGTAGAATAATGTTTCAGGATCAAGCTCACCAATAGTTGCACCATGTGAACCATTAACATCCTCCTCTGCACAAAGGATTATTGGGATTGTCTTATTAACGACATCATCACCTAATAATAATACATTTTCAGTTTCAGCTCCTGTTGAACCAGATGAACCATTCTTAAAGTCAATAGTTCCCCTGAACACCTTCTTAGCTGCATCCTTAAGTGCTCCATCAACACCTATCTCGCAGTTAGTCTTCTTACCTATATGATTAGATATAAGATTGATATCAATATTCTGCTTGTCAACACCAAAATATCCTATGTCACATATAAACTCTGACTTATCTCCCTTAAGGTCTGTTCTTATGCCGTCATACAGACTGCCTTCACCAAGGAATAACTGTACAAGTTCAAAGCCTGCCTCATCTGCACATCTGCTTCCAATATCACTAAGGACATCCTGTCCCTTAGGCTGTAAGAACACCTGTACAAGCTTGACATGGCTGTTCTTTCCTGCATCTATAAGAGTTCTGAATGCAGTATTACCAGTTACTCCATCTTTTCCATTAAAAGTTTCTATTATTGTAAATGTCACATTATCTTCTACATTAACAACAAGTTTTCCTGACTGGTTTACCATATTATCAGCTGCTGCTGAATCATCTATGTTAACATATATTACCTTATTATCTGCACCTTTATCTGCATTGATTACCAAAGACTTAATATTATCTTCTGCAAACAAAACATCTGCATCTTCACCTGCACCTGTTTTAACTGATGCACTGATGTCAGCATAGTCATTACTCTGTGTATCATAAAATGCATCAACATACCCATCCGTTTCAATATTACATGGTCTGACATCGCTATCCCATGTAATCTTTGTATCATTCAGATTAAGCCAGTACCATGTCTTAGATGGAAGTGCATTTATCTTATACTCACTAATATTACTCATCATACTCTCCATTCCTGTGTTTATTCCATACGCTATATATTTTCCGCAGTAAACGATATAAATATAATTCTGAATCTCTCTATATATGGACATCACACATATTTATATACTAATTAACCGATACTACCCTTCATCTCAAGTCTGATAAGATTATTCATCTCAATAGCATACTCAAGAGGAAGTTCCTTAGATACATTATCAGCAAAACCACTTACGATGCAGGCTCTTGCATCTTCTTCTGTCATACCACGTGACATAAGATAGAACACAGCCTCATCACTTATGCTGCCTATCTGCGCCTCATGACCTACATTAGCCTTTCTTGTTCTGATATCCATAGCTGGTATAGTATCAGAACGTGATATTGAATCAAGCATAAGTGACTGACATGAAACTGCCGACTTTGCATTTTCTGCCTGCTTGTTTACAACAACTGATGATCTGAATGTACTTATACCACCATCCTTTGATATAGACTTGGTATTGATATAAGAGCTTGTGTTCTTAGCCGCATGAACTACCTTTGCACCAGTATCAAGATTCTGTCCTTTTCCTGCAAATGTAATTCCTGTGAATTCCATTCTTGAGCCTTCACCCTTAAGAATACTCATAGGATAAAGATATGAAACATGTGAACCAAATGAACCAGATACCCATTCGATTGTTCCGCCCTCTTCTACTATAGCTCTCTTTGTGTTTAAGTTGTACATATTCTTAGACCAGTTCTC
>DJDY01000150.1 GCA_002435585.1 Lachnospira sp. UBA5912 | reverse complement strand
TAAATAAGCAGTCGTGGCGGAATTGGCATACGCGCTAGACTAAGGATCTAGTCCATATTGCTTGGGTGCGGGTTCAAGTCCCGCCGACTGCACTACTTAAGGAAGCTGAGAGGCTTCCTTTTTATTTTTATAACACTCAATTATTAATTCTAATATGGTGTATCTTATATTCTCCACTCTCAGGTATTGACATTTTCATCATATTATCATAGAATAAACTAGTTCGCGGAAATGTCGGAATGGCAGACGAGCAAGATTCAGATTCTTGTGTGGGTTACCACGTGTGGGTTCAAGTCCCATTTTCCGCATTTTAATAATATATAAAAGATAAAAACATACCACTGTTATTTGTGGTATGTTTTTTATTTAAAGACAGACAAAAAAACAGATGAAACCATCATAATAAGAAAATACACAATATCAGGATATATAAATAACAGATATTCAAACATATCATCAATCTATATATGATATAAATAATTCTTAACATAACAGTTTCATCTGCTGTTTTAATATAATATTATCAATATTACATGAATTCATTATAGTAAGTTATCGCATCAATCCTCCACTGTCACTTTTTCAATAACAGGCTGATCTTCCTTATTAACTTTACCATTATCATCAACTGGCTTTACCTGGCTGCATATCTTATCAACCACATCCATGCCATCAGTTACATATCCAAAGCATGCATACTTTCCATCCAGATATGTACTATCCTTATGTACTATAAAGAATTGGGAACTTGCACTGTTGTTACCGCTTGAACGTGCCATTGATATAGCGCCTCTTTTATGTGACAGATTGTTGGTAACACCATTATCTGCAAACTCTCCTTTTATCTTAGTATCTGAACCACCCGTTCCATCACCAGATGGGTCACCACCCTGTATCATAAACCCACTTATTATTCTATGAAATGTCAGTCCATCATAAAATCCTTCATTAGCAAGCTTTATGAAATTCGTTACTGTTATTGGAGCTGCATCAGCATCAAGTTCAACTTTAATATCGCCATAATCTTTAACTGATATGACCACATGATGCTTTCCTGTAAGCAATGTTTCCTGATTGTTCTGTTGTTCACCTGATGTTTTATCATTTTTATTTTTTCCACATGCAACAAGCGAAACTGCCAGAACAACAATCAAAAATATTACCGATATCTTCTTCATAATTTCACATCCCGTTTTATTAACATTCATGATTTATCGCATTAATATTGCATAAATTCATTAATATCTCTTAACACATCTTCAATTTCGCTCTCTCCACCATTAATAGTAAGCTGTAATGGTCTGCTTATATCAAGGCTGAATAATCCTACAAGTGACTTACCATCAACAAAACTATTACCGCTTTCAACATCAAAGCTACATGAATATCTGCTTATTTTACTTACAAATCTCTGAACCTTCTCTACTGAATCAAGTAAAATTGAAACTGTTAACATACGTATCTCCTTCCACCAGGTCTTAACTTTGTTATTAATAGTAATATATCATTTAAAATGTTAACCTGCCATGTTTATATTCCTGTCTTTTAATCACCTTAAACAATAATACAATAAAGTCTGGCAACATCAACAACTATACTACTTTTATTTACTAAAAACAACTCTATTCGACATTTTTGGTGATTTAAACTTCATCACTCTCAGGCTTAATATATGATTCTACTGTATCCCACAGTTCTTCAAGTCCCTGCTTGGTTTCTGAGGAAAAAGGTATAAGAATATCGTCTTCCCTTAACCCAAGACCTGTCCTTACCGCCTTTACATGCTTTGCAACCTGACTTCTTTTAAGCTTGTCAAGTTTCGTTGCTATAATAACTGGCCTGAAGCCATTATCTACAATCCAGTTATACATCATCTTATCATTTTCCGATGGGTCATGTCTTATGTCAACAAGAAGGAATACCTGCTTAAGATTAGCAGATTTTCTCAGGTATTTTTCAATCATCTTACCCCATTTAGCTTTAACAGCCGGACTTGCATTGGCATAGCCATATCCCGGAAGATCCACAAGATACATACAATCATTGATATTATAAAAATTAATCGTCTGTGTTTTTCCTGGCTGTGAAGATGTTCTTGCATAAGACTTTCTATTCATAAGTGAATTAATAAGCGAAGACTTTCCGACATTTGATTTACCAGCAAATGCAACCTCAGGATATTGTGTATCCGGTATGGCACTTGTAACGCCTATAACTATATCAAGATTAACCTTTTTTATAACCACAGTCTGATACTCCTTTCTTTTTATCATTTTGCTTTAATATTTTTTCACTGAACTATTCTACTGTTTTTCTTTCAAAACCAGTGCTTCTTTTAGAACCTGATTAATATTTTCAACATATTTTATAGCAACACCATCTGTTATCTCTTCATCAAGTTCTTCAACATCCGGTTTGTTCTCTTCTGGAACAAGAACAACCTTCATTCCAGCCACCTTGGCTGCCAGAAGCTTTTCCTTAAGTCCACCTATTGGAAGGACTTTTCCCCTGAGTGTAATCTCTCCTGTCATTGCTATGTCAGCTTTAACAGGAATACCTGTAACCGCTGAAAGTATGGCAGTTGTCATAGTTACACCTGCTGATGGGCCATCCTTTGGTACTGCTCCTTCCGGTATATGAAGATGTATATTGTGCTTATCATAGAATTCACTGTCAACTTTATACTTTCCCGACATAGTAAGTGACCTTACAAGAGAATATGCTATCATGGCAGATTCCTTCATAACATCCCCCATGTTGCCTGTAAGCTTAAGTTCCGAATTACCCGCCATAACATTTACTTCTATCTCAAGTGTCTCACCACCAACACTTGTCCATGCCAGGCCTCTGACAACTCCGACCTCTGGACGCTTATTAGCCTTATCAGGTCTGTACTTTACTTTTCCAAGATATTCTGTAAGATTCTTCTCTGTAACCCTTATACACTTCTTTACATCAGTATTTCTGCTTCCATCAGATGTATACACACCCTCTTCATACAGCTGTGTAACTGCCTTACGGCATATTTTGGCTATCTGTCTTTCAAGTTCACGTACACCAGCTTCCCTTGTATATCCATATATAATATGTTTTATTGCCCCATCTGATATCTTAAGCATAGACATCTTAAGCCCATTCTTTGCTATCTGTTTCTTAACAAGATGTTCTTTGGCAATGTGTATTTTCTCATTTACAGTATATCCAGGAACTTCTATTATCTCCATTCTGTCAAGCAAAGGTCTGCTTACCGTTGAAAGGTCATTGGCAGTTGCTATAAATAAAACATCTGATAAATCTACAGGGAGCTCTATATAATGATCTACAAAATGTGAATTCTGCTCACTATCAAGTACTTCCAGAAGTGCTGATGCTGTATCAGACCTATAATCACTGCTTATCTTATCTATTTCATCAAGAAGCATAAGCGGATTAGATGTCTTTGCCTGCTTAAGTCCCTCTATAATTCTTCCCGGCATGGCACCAACATATGTTTTCCTGTGTCCTCTGATCTCAGCCTCATCTCTGACACCTCCAAGACACACCCTTATGTAACGCTTATTAAGCGCTTCAGCAACTGAATGTGCTATAGATGTCTTACCAGTACCAGGTGGTCCTACAAGACATATTATAGATGCTTCTGATTTTGATGTTATGTTTCTTACTGCAAGAGATTCTATAATCCTGTCCTTAACCTCTTTCATTCCATAATGACCTTCATCGAGCACTTTTCTTGCATTGATGATATCATTGTTATCCTTTGATTTTTCATTCCATGGAAGCGCAATGCAGTTCTCAATATATGTTCTCTCGACATTTACCTCAGACGAACCTTTTGAAAGACTTTTAAGCCTTTTTACTTCTTTATGCAGTTTTTCTTTCACTTCCTCGTCAGCATTCAACTCTTCTATCTGTTTATCAAACTCTTCTGTTTCGGAATATTCATCCTGGCCAAGCTCCTGGTTAAGAACATTAAGCTGCTCTCTTATAATATACTCTCTCTGGTTATTATCAACTTTAGATTTAACTTTAACTGCCAGTTCTTCCTTTATCTTGTACGCATTAGTCAGCTCAATAAGCATTCTGGCTATATATTCATATATGTCTATTATATCATCCATCTCAAGAAGTGTCTGTCTGTCGGTATACTCCATAGGAAAATCAGCGCACACTTTAAGCATAAGTTCCCTGGCATCATTAAGCTCAAGCCAGTATTTTAACATTTCCTTATTACTTCTTGAATTAGCAGCACCATACTGTCTTAACAACTCTCTCATTCCAAGGATTATAGCCCTGTTTGTAACTTCATCTGGTTCATCTATATAGCTGTCTTTTACTTCTGCAACTGCCATTATATATTTCTTTGTATCTGTTATCTCAACCGCATGTGCCTTATGCAATCCTTCTACCTGAACACGCACAAGCTTGTTAGGAAGCTTTATAACCTGTTTTATAGCCGCAACTGTTCCCGTCTTATATATATCCTCCGGCAAAGGACTTTCTACCTGGGCATCCTTCTGGGTAAGGAGCAACACTTTCTCATCTGATGCAAGTGCCTCTTCTACAGCCTGTATTGATTTTTTTCTGCTTATATCAAAATGTATGACCATGTCAGGCAACACGGTCATACTTCTTAACGCAATTACTGGTAATGTAATCATATTCATAATTATTGTGCTTTCTTAATCTCATCGCCTTCTGCACCGCTTACGCTGTCAGCTGCAATGTTATTTTCGTTACTATTTCCCACTTTCTGTGTTCTGTATTCAATAACCGGTTTGCCAGTTCCAAGAACAGCATCCTTTGTTATGATACATCTTGCAATATTTTCATCTGATGGAACCTCGTACATAACCTCATTCATAACTGATTCAAGTATAGAACGAAGACCTCTGGCTCCTGTCTTTCTTTCAAAACTCTTGTGTGCTATTTCCTTAACTGCATCATCTTCAAACTCAAGATCAACCTCATCAAGACTAAGAAGTGCCTTATACTGTTTAAGTATAGCATTCTTAGGTTCACGAAGAATACGTACAAGTGCTTCTTCATCAAGTGAATCAAGTGCAACAACAACTGGCACACGTCCTACAAACTCAGGTATAAGACCAAACTTTATAAGATCCTGTGGAAGTGCCTTATGGAACATCTCACCCACATCCTCAGTTGCTGTTTTTTCTTTAATCTGTGAATTAAATCCTATTGTACTCTGATCCATACGTGATTCAATAATCTTCTCAAGTCCATCAAAGGCTCCACCGCATATAAACAAAATATTAGTTGTGTCTATAGGTATAAGCTCCTGCTGTGGATGTTTTCTTCCACCCTGAGGTGGTACTGAAGCAACAGTTCCTTCAAGTATCTTAAGAAGTGCCTGCTGTACACCTTCACCTGAAACATCTCTTGTTATTGATACATTCTCTGACTTCTTGGTTATCTTATCTATTTCATCAATATATATAATTCCATATTGAGCTTTTTCTATATCATAATCAGCTGCCTGAATAAGCTTAAGAAGTATATTTTCTACATCTTCACCTACATATCCGGCTTCAGTAAGAGTTGTAGCATCTGCTATCGCAAAAGGTACATTAAGGAGTCTTGCAAGATTCTGTGCAAGAAATGTCTTACCAGAACCTGTAGGTCCTAACATAAGAATATTACTCTTCTGCAGCTCAACATCAACATCTTTAGCTGATAGTATTCTTTTATAATGATTATATACAGCTACTGATAATACTTTCTTGGCCTCATCCTGTCCTATAACATAATCATCAAGAAATTCTTTAATTTCCTTAGGCTTTAAAAGATTAATATCAAGCCCATCTACTACCTGTTCATCTTCCGCCTCAAACTCTTCATCTAATATATCTGAACATATTCCAATACATTCATCACATATAAACACTCCATTCTGCCCCTGTATAAGCTTTTTAACCTTATCCTGGGTCTTACCACAGAACGAGCATCTTAACTCTCCATCTTTAATCTTGCCTGCCATAATTCCTCCGGTCTGCTATGCATTATCATAATTCATTCTTCATTCATCCTTATGCCAACAAAATCTGTGCTGGTAAACACTTCTTTACGTATCTTAAGGCTGATTCTAAAAATTCTTGAATCATTGAATAAGAATAACAGGGGACTGTGCGAAAAGCAACAGTCCCCTTAAGTAAACTATCTCTTTTCAACAACGCTGTCGATAAGTCCATACTCTACAGCTTCTTTAGCTGTCATATAGTTATCACGTTCTGTATCCCGAGAGATTTCTTCTACTGATTTACCTGTATTAGCTGCAAGTATCTCATTCAACTTATTTCTTGTCTTTAAGATATTCTCTGCAACTATTCTGATTTCTGTTTCCTGACCTCTGGCTCCGCCTGAAGGCTGATGAATCATAATCTCAGCATTAGGAAGTGCAAGTCTCTTACCCTTAGTACCGCCAGAAAGAAGGAACGCTCCCATACTGGCTGCCATACCTATACATATTGTTGAAACATCACACTTTATATACTGCATAGTATCATATATCGCAAAACCAGCTGATACTGAACCACCTGGACTATTGATATAGAAATGTATATCCTTACCTGGGTCTTCTGCCTCAAGGAATAACATCTGTGCAACAACAAGGTTAGCAGAAACATCTGTTACCTCTTCACCTAAAAATATAATTCTGTCTTTAAGAAGACGTGAATAGATATCATAAGATCTCTCTCCACGGCTATTCTGTTCAATGACATAAGGTACAAAACTCATATTATTGCCTCCCTGTCTTATATTATGCCACAGGTATCAGTTTAATCATACCAATACCTGCCACTAATAATAATCAACTATTATTTCTCAACTACTGAATTAACTACAACATCAACAGCCTTCTGGATAGCGATATCTTCTCTGATCTGCTTAGATTCATATTCACCCATGAATTCTTTGATCTTATCGATTTCCATCTTGTACTGTTCAGCCATCTTGTTAAGTTCTTCTTCGAATTCTTCATCAGAAACTTCGATATTTTCTGCCTTAACGATTGCTTCAAGAACAAGTCTTGACTGGATATTCTTAACAGCCTGTGGCTTCATATCTTCGATAATCTTCTCAGCTGTTACACCTGTGTACTGGAAGTACTGCTCTACTGATAAGCCCTGAGCCTGTAATCTCTGTGCGAAATCTTCTAACATTCTGTTAACCTGTGTGTTAATCATAGCTTCTGGAATGTCCATTTTAGAAGTTTCGATAATCTTAGCGATTGCCTCATCTTCCTTCTTAGCCTTAGCTTCATTTTCCTTACGTACTGTTATGTTCTTCTTAAGGTCTTCCTTGTATTCAGCAAGTGTATCAAAGTCAGATACATCCTGAGCGAAATCATCGTCAAGCTCTGGAAGAACCTTTTCCTTGATTTCCTTAACCTTAACCTTAAACATAGCTGGCTTACCCTTTAATTCTTCAGCATGGTATTCTTCTGGGAATGTTACGTTGATTTCCTTCTCATCGCCAATGTTCATACCAATAATCTGCTCTTCAAAGTTATCGATGAATGAATGAGAGCCGATTGTAAGAGGGTAATCCTCACCCTTTCCACCTTCAAATGCTTTACCATCAACAAATCCTTCGAAATCAATAGTTGTCATATCGCCATCTTTAACTGGTCTGTCTTCTACAGTAACGATTCTTGAGTTCTTGTCCTGAGCCTTCTTTAACTCTTCTTCAACATCTGCATCTGTAACTTCTGTATCACACTTAGTTACTTCAACACCTTTGTACTGTCCAAGTTCAACTTCTGGCTTAACAGCTACAACTGCACTAAAGATGAATGGCTTTCCAGCTTCAATCTGAACTACATCAATCTTAGGCTGTGAAACGATTTCTAATTCGCTTTCTTCTGCTGCCTTAGCATAAGCATCTGGAATGATAGCGTTAGCTGCATCTTCATAAAAAATCTCTGCACCATAAAGCTTTTCTACCATCTTTCTTGGAGCCTTACCTTTTCTGAAACCAGGAACGCTGATTTTATTCTTATTCTTATTAAAAGCTGTATTAAGACCTGCTTCGAATTCTTCAGCAGTAGTCTCGATTACGAGCTTAACCATATTCTTTTCTTCCATGTTTTCAACTTTAAAACTCATTGTTTATAAATCCTCCTTAAAATATATATGAAGTCTCTTTTTCTATCGTACAAAGTACATACTAATGGATTGTATCACATTGAACATTAATTTGCCAATATATTTTTTATAATTTATATTTATTTTAATATTTTGGTATTATTTCATCATCTGCTTCAATGCTCTGCGCTGCCCTCATCATAATCATTCTTACAAAAGAAAAACTTCCTTGTCGCAAAAAGGGCACATATGGATAGCACACCTATTGCAGTGTTAATTGCTGAGTCATGATGTGTTACCATTTCTCTTGCTATTGCAAACATAAGCACCTCTACAACCGTTGCCGGCGTATGCTGTGATAACATCTTGATAAGCTCAACACCAACCGCAAGTGTCATAATATCTGCAACAAATGTCTCAAAAAAATCTACCGGAGCACTATCAAACATTCCACCAAGTTCAAATACAAACCTTACACACATTACAGCAACAACTATTACGAGTATCGCCGATATTATCCATTCAAGTATGTTACATACCTTCCTGAATATTTCATTTACTTTATTTTTCATTTTGCCTTGACCTCTTGCCTTATTTTATTCATTTATTATAACCTATAATTCCTGCCTGACAAGTTAATAAACATTCACTGGCTTTAATCAATTTTAATTATATATAAAATCCTATATAAGTGGTTAAACTATATTAAGTATACGAAAAAAACTATTATATATCAATATAACTTTTAATTAATAAGATTAATAAAATATATTATTATCCAATATTTGTTAATTATGTTTTCCATATTATTCGATTGCCTTGATTTTCTATATATGATACCATTAAAATTTCTGACCTGGCAATGGTCAGCCTTAATTAAGTATCAATTCTTTATTCAGGTATCAATACTTTATAACATTAAAGAAGGGAATTTATTATATGAAAGAAAAGAACAAAATGTCTCTTGCACTACAGATATTCATCGCTTTAGTGCTTGCTATTATTGCTGGCCTGCTTTTACAGAGCCATGCCACAATAGCTGACNNGATATTTATTGCATTAGTCCTTGCCATTGCCGCAGGATTATTATTACAAAAATATGCACAATTTGCCGAAACTTATATCAAACCATTTGGAACCATATTTCTTAACCTGGTTAAGTTCATAGTTGTTCCTATTGTGCTATTCTCTATCATGTGCGGTATCATTTCAATGAGTGATATCAAGAAGGTTGGTTCAATCGGTCTTAAAACAGTTATTTTTTACTTATGCACAACAGCATTTGCTATAGTTATAGGTCTTGCAGGTGGTAATATATTTAAAAGACTCTTTACTGTACTGTCAACATCAAACCTTTCATACGAAACAGCAAGTTCAGTTTCTTTTATGGATACAATAGTCAACATATTTCCATCAAACTTTGTAGATCCTATGGTAAAAGCAAATATGCTTCAGGTTATCGTTATAGCTGTTCTTCTTGGTTTTTCGATTATACTTATAGGAGATAAAAACACCCGTATTGTAAATGCATTCAATGATTTAAATGAAGTATTTATGAAGTGTATGGATCTTATCCTCAAACTTTCACCTATCGGTGTTTTCTGCCTTTTATGCCCGGTTGTAGCAGCTAATGGTCCTATGATCATCGGTTCACTTGCAATGGTTCTTCTTGCTGCATATGTCTGCTATATTGCTCACATACTTATAGCATATTCATTTACTGTTAAAGTATTTGGTGGAATCAATCCAGTTAAGTTCCTTAAAGGTATGCTTCCTGCCATTATGTTTGCATTCTCTAGTGCTTCATCTGTAGGAACTCTTCCAATCAATCTTGAATGTACTGAAAAACTTGGCGCAAAGAGAGAAATAGCATCATTCGTGCTTCCACTTGGTGCAACAATCAACATGGATGGTACTGCCATCTATCAGGGTGTATGTGCAATATTCATAGCAACATGTTATGGTATTAATCTTACACTCCCTCAGATGTTAACAATCATCCTTACAGCGGCTCTTGCTTCTATCGGTACAGCAGGTGTTCCAGGTGCTGGCATGGTCATGCTTGCCATGGTACTTACATCTGTTGGCCTTCCTGTTGATGGTATCGCTCTTGTTGCCGGCGTTGACCGTATCTTTGATATGGGACGTACAACAGTTAATATAACAGGTGATGCTGTATGTACACTTGTTGTTTCTAATATCGAAAGCAAGCTTGAGGAACGTAAGAAAAATAAAAACAAATAAGACTAATTAATTTAATTATTTCCGATTTCATTTTCTATTAAAAATATCAGATCTGCTAAAAACAGTTTTAATCACCAGAAAAATGATAAAAGATTGACCGCCAATCATTTAATAACGATTGACGGTCAATCTTTTATTATCTGGTTACATTATTATTAATCAATACAAGCTGCAAGCTAATCATAACTGACACATTACAGATTAGTATATCCCATCAGATACTTATCCACTTCTCTAGCGCAGTCCCTGCCCTGTCTGATAGCCTTTACAACAAGTGACTGGCCTGTATGGCAGTCGCCAGCAGCGAATACACCTGCAACATTAGTTGCAAACTTTCCATCATCTGTCTTGATGTTAGTTCTCTGGTTCACTTCAACACCGAATGCATCTGTAAGATACTTCTGTGTTCCAAGAAAACCAGCTGCAATAAGAACAAGCTCACAAGGAAGTTCTTTCTCTGTTCCTTCTACTGGAACCATCATTCTTCTTCCTGTAGCTTCATCCTCTTTTGATTCAAGCTGGACAGTAACAACCTTACAAAGCTTTCCTTTTTTATCCTTCTTGAATTCTTTTACAGTAGTTGTATATATTCTTGGGTCATGTCCGAAGACTGCTATAGCTTCCTCCTGGCCATAATCTGTCTTGCAGACAAGAGGCCACTGTGGCCATGGGTTAGTCTCTCTTCTTACATCTGGTGCTTTAGGCATCATCTCAAGCTGTGTTACTGACTTGCAGCCATGTCTTATACATGTACCAACACAGTCATTACCTGTATCACCGCCACCGATTACGATAACATTCTTGTCTTTTGCACTTATATACTTACCATCTGTAAGGTCCGAATCAAGAAGACTCTTAGTTGTGGCTGTAAGAAAATCTACTGCGAAATATATTCCATCAGCATCTCTTCCAGGTGCGTTGATATCCCTTGGATTAGAAGCACCTACCGCAAGAACAACTGCATCATAATCATCCATTATCTTCTTAGCCTTGATATTCTGTCCGATATTAGCCTCTGTTACGAATTCAACACCCTCATCCTTCATAACATTAAGCTTTCTGTCTATAATATGCTTTTCAAGCTTCATATTAGGTATTCCATATCTTAAAAGTCCACCTATTCTATCAGCTCTTTCATACACGGTAACAAGATGACCTCTCTGATTAAGCTGGTCAGCAACTGCAAGTCCTGAAGGACCTGAGCCTATAACAGCTATTCTCTTTCCTGTTCTTGCCTTTGGTGGCTTAGGACCTGCAAGTCCGTTAGCATAAGCATGCTCTATGATAGCCATCTCATTTTCCTTGGTACATACAGGGTCACCATTAAGACCACATGTACATGCTTTCTCGCAAAGAGCTGGACATACACGACTTGTAAACTCTGGGAAGTTGCTTGTCTTATGAAGCCTGTTATAAGCCTGCTCCCAGTTTCCTGTGTATACAAGGTCATTCCACTCTGGTATAAGGTTATTAAGTGGACAGCCACTTGTCATTCCCTTTATAGTCATACCTGACTGGCAGAATGGCACACCACAGTCCATACAACGGGCACTCTGGCATCTTTGTTCTGCTTCTGAAAGTGGCGTATGAAATTCATTAAAATTCTTTATTCTTTCCTTAGGTGCAACTGCCTTAGCTTCTACACGTTCATATTCTAAAAATCCGGTTGGTTTTCCCATGATTATCTCCTTTCGAATACACATTTTCACAAATATGCACCAGCGGACTTATAAGCCGCCAATACATATCTGTTTTTGTACATTTATATCTTACTTAGTTGCTGCGTAAAATGCTTCAATCTGAGCCTGTTCACTACTAAGACCCTTCTCTTCCATCTGAACAATCATATTAAGCATTCTCTTATAATCATGTGGCATAATCTTCTTAAACTTAGGAAGATATTCGCCAAAGTTATCCAGAACTTCCTTTCCTTTCTTAGAGTTAGTGAAAGCTACATGGTCAGTAATCATCTGCTTAAGTTCAAGTACATCATACTTGTTAGTAACTGGTTCAAGTGATACAAGCTGCTTATTAACTCTCTTATAAAGTGTTGTATCCTCATCAAGAACATATGCAACACCGCCGCTCATACCAGCAGCAAAGTTCTTACCTGTTCTTCCAAGAACAACAACCCTTCCGCCTGTCATATATTCACAGCCATGGTCACCTGTTCCCTCAACAACTGCTGTTGCGCCTGAGTTACGTACACAGAATCTCTCACCTGCGATACCATTGATATAAGCCTTACCACTTGTAGCTCCATATAATGCTACATTACCGATGATGATATTCTCATCTTCCTTGTAAGATACTCCTGTTGGTGGATATACGATAAGCTTACCACCTGAAAGACCTTTACCAAAGTAATCGTTACTATCTCCTACAAGCTCAAGTGTAAGTCCCTTAGGAATAAATGCGCCAAAACTCTGTCCGCCTGCACCAGTACATTTAACTGTATATGTATCATCTGCAAGGCTTTCACCGAATCTTCTTGTTATCTCTGCACCAAGAAGTGTTCCTAATGCTCTGTCTGTATTAGTTACATCAACCTCAACACTTCTCTTCTGCTTCTTATCCATAGCATCTGAAAGCTTCTTTATAAGAATCTTTTCATCAACTGTCTTTTCAAGACCAAAGTCGAACACATTCTTCTTATCATACTTTATAGATGAAGCTTCCTTAATATAAGGATTATTAAGGATATTAGAAAGGTCAATCTTTGCTGCTCTTCCACTTCCCTTAACATCTGTCTTTGCTTCAAGAAAATCTGTTCTTCCCACAAGCTCATCAACTGTCTTTACGCCAAGCTTAGCCATGTATTCACGAAGCTCTTCTGCGATGAATCTCATAAAGTTAACTACATATTCAGGCTTTCCTGAGAATCTCTTTCTAAGCTCAGGATTCTGTGTAGCAATACCAACAGGACAAGTATCAAGATTACATACCCTCATCATAACACAACCCATAGTTACAAGTGGTGCTGTTGCAAAACCAAACTCCTCTGCTCCAAGCATAGCTGCTATGGCAACATCACGTCCACTCATAAGCTTACCATCTGTTTCGATTATAACTTTATTACGAAGTCCGTTCATTGTAAGTGTCTGATGTGCTTCTGCAAGTCCTAATTCCCAAGGAAGTCCTGCGTTATGTATAGAGCTTCTAGGTGCGGCACCTGTACCACCATCATAGCCTGATATAAGAATAACCTGTGCACCAGCCTTGGCAACACCAGAAGCAATAGTACCAACACCAGCCTCTGATACAAGTTTAACTGATATTCTTGCATCCTTGTTAGCATTCTTAAGGTCATATATTAACTCTGCCAGATCTTCGATAGAGTAAATATCATGGTGTGGTGGAGGTGATATAAGTGATACACCTGGTGTTGAAAGACGTGTCTTTGCAATCCATGGATATACCTTCCTGCCTGGAAGATGTCCACCTTCACCCGGTTTAGCTCCCTGTGCCATCTTAATCTGGATTTCCTTTGCACTTACAAGATACTTGCTTGTAACACCGAATCTTCCTGATGCAACCTGCTTGATAGCTGAACATCTGTTAAGCCCATCGGCACCAACTGTGAGTCTGTCTTCATCCTCACCACCTTCACCTGAGTTAGACTTACCATGAAGCATGTTCATTGCAATAGCCATAGTTTCGTGTGCTTCTTTAGAGATAGAACCATAAGACATGGCACCTGTCTTAAATCTTCTTACGAT